>SLHK01000191.1 GCA_007136165.1 Syntrophomonadaceae bacterium | reverse complement strand
TTTTAAATTCTCCTTGGGAAGGCAAAATCCTCTAAACCTTTTCTCCGGGAGTATTCAGCTCATAGATGATCCGCAGCCCCTCCAGGGTAAGAAACTGATTCACCAGGTTGATGGTGCGGGAAACGGGGGCAATCTGGCCGGCCAAACCACCGGTGGCCACCACCGTGGGGTTCCCCCCCAGTTCCACCTTCATCATTTCCACAATCCCGTCCACCTGCCCTACGAAGCCAAAAAAGATGCCTGACTGCATGCTGCTGATGGTGTCCCGGCCGATAACCCGCTGGGGCTGCACAAACTCCACCCGGGGAAGCTTCGCTGCCCTGCGGATAAGGCCTTCCGTTGAGGTGCCGATTCCCGGGGCTATGGACCCTCCCAGATAGTGCCCGGCACTGGAAATGGCACAGAAGGTGGTGGCGGTGCCAAAATCCACCACTATTAAGGGGGGGCTGTACAGGTTCAGGGCAGCCACGGCATTTACCACCCTGTCGGCCCCCACTTCCCGGGGGTTATCCATGCGGATATCCAGCCCCGTCTTCAGGCCGGGGCCCACCACCAGGGGCTGCAGGTTGAAGTATTTTTTCGACATATGGCACAGGGCGGGAAGCAGGGGAGGTACAACGGAGGAAATAATAAAGGCCTTTATGGCTGTCAGTTTGATGCCGCTGCAGGAGAATAAATTATTCAAAATGATGCCGTACTCATCTTCCGTCTGTTCCCGGTCCGTGGAAATACGCCAGTGGTAGAGGAGATCCTTTTCTTTGAATATACCCAAAACGATGTTGGTATTGCCCACATCAATGGTCAAGAGCATGGCTGCACCCCATTCCCCAGATTTAATTCCCAAAGCTATGATACCAGATATGCGGGGGGTTCACAATTACAACTGGAACATATTATTGCTGCCTTTAAAATTTGTCTGCTCCACTGAATTTTTTCATAGGAATGTAGGAACCCGCTTTACTTGAAACCTTCCACATGTTTTTTTATCCGCAGGGACAGGGGCGCTGCCAGAAAAGCCTTCAGGATATCCAGGGGCAAGAAAGGGAGGACCCCGCCCAGAAAGGCCTGCCGGAAATCCAGACCTAAAACCAGGTGCAGGGTCAGCATGCCGCCCCCGTAGATGACCAGTACGCCGGCCAGCATAGCCCCGGCTACCTGTACATACCCCCTGACACTGCGGGTACTGCCCCGGGAGAGGAATCCCACCACCAGGGCTGCGGCGATAAAACCAAAAATGTATCCGCCCCGGGGGCCGAAAAGGATCCCGGGGCCGGAAGCCCCCCCGGCATAAACGGGGGCCACCAGGCCCAACAGGGTATACACGCCCTGGCTCAGGGCACCGTAACGGGGGCCCAGGACCACCCCTGCCATTAAGACAAAAAAAGTCTGCAGGCTGAAGGGGACAGGTTCCACCGGAATGGCCAAAAAAGCACCGACAGCCGTCAAGGCGGCAAAAAAAGCAGTAAATACCAGCATTCTTGTTTCCATCAGCGAGGGACGGCCCGGAGGCCCTTCTCTTTTCTCCCTATTTTTCAAGGATGGTAACCTCCCCCGCCAGAAATGTCTCCAAAATCCCCGGCCCCGTCTCCACGATAAGCCCGCCCTCTGCATGGATGTCCAGGGCCCGTCCCGTTACCGGGCCCCTCGTTGTATGGATGCGAATTTTCTTTCCCAGGGTACCGCTTCCCTGCCGCCATGCTTCCAGGACCTGGTCGTACCCCCTCTGAAGGGCCCGGGTGTAATAGCCTTCCCAGATCTCCAGGAAATCTGCCAGCAGCCCGGGACGGTCAACGGGCCGCCCCAGCAAATCCAGGAGGGTGCCCGCCTTCTCCCTCAAGGGCTTGGGCAGCAGGTTTCCCGGAAAGTTGGCATTAACCCCAACGCCGGCCACCAGGTATTCCAGATTTTCTCCCGCCGACTTCATTTCTGTTAAAATACCGGCCACTTTTTTCCTGCCGCAGAGGACATCGTTGGGCCACTTAAGGGAACATGCCAGGCCTGCCCCTTTCAGAAGGGCCTCCCTTAAAGCCACCGCTGCCAGCAAAGTCTGCAGGGGCGCCCTGGAGGGGGCCAGAGGGGGGCGCAGCACCAGGGACAGCCAGATACCCCCCGGGGGGGACACCCAGTTGCGGCCCAGGCGCCCCCGGCCGCCGGTCTGGGTTTCCGCCACCACCAGGGTCCCGGCAGTCCCGCCTTTGTCCGCCATGGACCGGGCCAGGGCATTGGTGGATGTGACTTCCGGCAGGTAGTGGTATGCCCGTCCGAATTCTTTTGTTTCAAGCCTGGGGATGAACTCTTCCGGTGTCAGGGAGGCTTCCGGGTTCTCGTACATGGGCGCCCCTCCTTTCATGGCTGGCAGGAGTCAAGATTAAGGATGAAGTTTAACCCCAACCCATTCCCGGGCCTAAAGCCAAAGAGAGGGTTTCCCTGGCAGGAAACCCTCTCATGGGTACTTTCTTTTAGAAGACTCCCTTTACCTTGCCCGTCTCGGTATCCACATCCACCCTCCGGTATGCGGCATCGGAGGCGGTTCCGGGCATCAGGCTGATAGTGCCGGCAACGGGAACCACAAATCCGGCCCCCTTGTAGGTGAGAATATCGCGCACCTGCAGCTTCCAGCCTTCGGGCACGCCTTTTAAGGCGGGGTTGTCGCTGAGGCTCAGGTGGGTCTTGACCATGCAGGTCCCCAGTTTCTGAATTTCCGGGTCCCCTTCCATGCGCTTGGCCTTGGCCAGGGCTTCGGGGGTGTAGTCGACGCCGTCGGCACCGTAGACTTCCCGGGCGATCAGGTCAATCCGCTCCCTGAGGGGAGTTTCCAGTTCATAGAGGAACTTAAACTCACTGGGCTCGTTGCAGGCATCCTCGACGGCATCGGCAAATTCCAGGGCACCGTCGCCGCCAAACTGCCAGTGCTTGGATACGGCGGCCCGGGCGCCGGCTTCCTCGGCGATGCGCTTGACGGCCTTGATTTCGTTTTCCGTATCGGTGTAGAAGGAGTTAATGCAGACCACGGGGTTGATGCCTGCCTTCTTGATGGTATTGATGTGGTGGACCATGTTAGCCGCACCTTTTTCCACCCACTCCACATTCTCTTCCTTGTAAACGGGGTCAATGGGCTGTCCGGGTACGGGGATGGGGGCCCCGCCGTGGCACTTGAGGGCCCGGATAGTGGCCACCAGTACGGCGCAGTTGGGCTTAAGGCCCGACATGCGGCACTTCAAGTTCCAGAACTTTTCAAAGCCTATATCGGCAGCAAAGCCGGATTCCGTGATAACATAGTCTGAAAGCTTCAGGGCAATACGGTCGGCAATAATGGAAGACTGGCCGATGGCAATATTGGCGAAGGGGCCGGCGTGAACAAAGCTGGGCTGCCCTTCCAGGGTCTGCATGAGGTTGGGGTTCAAGGCCTCCACCATCCAGGCCGTCATGGCCCCGTCCACTTCCAGGTCCCCGGTGGTGACGGGGTTGCCCTTCTTGTCATAGGCCACCACGATTTTACCCATCCGCTCCCGCATATCCTGTAAATCGGTGGCCACGGCCAAAATGGCCATAACCTCGGAGGACACGGCGATGGCAAACCCCGAGTCCATCATAAACCCGTCTCTTTTGCCGCCCCGCCCGATGGTGATGTTCCGCAGGGCCTGGGCACAGAAGTCGATTATCCATTTCATTTCCACGTTCCGGGGGTCAACGTCCAGCCTCTTCAGGTTTTTCTTGGCCAGGAAACTATCGCTGTAGTTGAATTCATGCTGCATGCGGGACGTCAGGGCCACCATGGCCAGGTTGTGGGCGTTCATGATGGCATTGATGTCCCCTGTCAATCCCAGGGAAAAGGGAGTCAAGGGAATGCATTGGGCCAGGCCGCCTCCCGCTGCGGAGCCTTTGATATTCATGGTAGGCCCGCCGGAGGGCTGGCGAATGGTGGCAATTACATTTTTGCCCCGCTTGCCCATCCCCTGGGTTAACCCCATGGTGGAGGTGGATTTCCCTTCTCCCAGAGGGGTGGGGGTGATGGCCGTAACGTCTATGTATTTGCCGTCAGGCTTGTTCTCCAGGCGCTTGAGCACCTTCTTGAAATCAACTTTGGCCACATAATGGCCGTAAGGCAGAAGCTCTTCTTCTTCCAAACCCATCTCGTCTCTAAGTTGATATACAGTTTTCATTCTCGATTCCGCTTCTTCCGCAATCTCCCAATCCGCATGTTTCGTGGGATCTAGAACCATTTTTTTGCCTCCTTATATAAGTATTATTTGCCATGCTAAATTTGTGAAATTTTTAGCACAGTCCGTATTTGAGTTCTACAAAGGCAGGGGGTTTTCCTTCTTCTACAAGAAATTTATCCCTCCTTTTTAGTGTGCCAAAAATATTATATTTAAGTCCCGGGGGAGCAAAAAAACCTCCCCTAGTGGGGAGGTTTTTTTGCTTTATCGCCAGTGCTCTCCAAGTCCTTGTCGTTGACCATGATGCGGACGCCTTTTTCAGGGTTTCTTTCCCGGTCGGCTTCCCCATCCCTTTCCTGCTGCTTGATTTCCTCTTCCGCTTTTTTCACTTTAGCCTGGGCCAGGATACCATCCAGGCCGGCCCCTTCCATGATGGCCTTTATCTCCTCGGCATCCAGGGCTTCTTTTTCCATTAAGCCCTTGGCCAAAATGTCCAGTTTGTCCCGGTTTTTTTCCAGAATATCCTGGGCCTTACGGTAGCAGCGGTCCACCATGTGGCGCAGTTCCTTGTCGATGGCATAGGCTATCTCATCGCTGTAGTCCCTGTCCCGGGCGATGTCACGGCCCAGGAAAACCTGCTGCTCGTGGGATTTCCCCAAAGTAATGGGGCCCAGCTCATCACTCATGCCGTATTCCGTAATCATCTGGCGCACCATCTGGGTGGCCCGCTCCAGGTCGTTCTGGGCACCGGTGCTGATATCATTGAGCACCAGCTGCTCCGCCACCCGGCCCGAAAGGAGGGCTGTTATCCTGTCCAGGAGTTCCGATTTTGTCATATAATAGCGGTCCTGCTCCGGGAGCATCAAGGTATAACCTCCGGAACGGCCCCGGGGAATGATGGAAACCTTGTGGACGGGATCCGTCAAAGGCAGGAGGTACCCCACCAGGGCATGGCCCGCCTCGTGATAAGCCACCAGCTTTTTCTCGAAGGGGGTAATGACGCGGCTTTTCTTCTCCGTACCGGCTATAACCCGGTCAATGGCTTCCTCCAGCTCATCCATGGTAATTTCCCGCTTATTTTTTCTCCCGGCCAGGAGGGCTCCCTCGTTGATGACGTTTTCCAGGTCGGCCCCGGTAAACCCCGGGGTTCGCCGGGCCACCACCTGCAGCTCCACCAGGTTCTGCAGGGGTTTGCCCTTGGCATGGACTTCCAGGATGGCTTCCCGCCCCTTAACATCGGGATGGTGGACGGTTACCTGGCGGTCAAAACGCCCCGGCCTGAGGAGGGCCGGGTCCAGGATATCCGGCCGGTTGGTGGCGGCAATGATGATAATCCCCTCGTGAACATCAAAGCCGTCCATCTCCACCAGGAGCTGGTTCAGGGTCTGTTCCCGCTCGTCATGGCCGCCTCCCAGGCCGGCGCCCCGCTGCCGGCCCACGGCATCGATCTCATCGATAAAGACGATACAGGGGGCGTTTTTCTTGGCATTTTCAAAGAGGTCCCTCACCCGGGATGCCCCCACACCCACAAACATTTCCACGAAGTCAGAGCCGCTGATGCTGAAGAAAGGCACTCCCGCCTCCCCGGCCACGGCCCGGGCCAGCAGGGTCTTGCCCGTCCCGGGAGGCCCCACCAGCAGCACGCCCTTGGGGATGCGGGCTCCCAGGTCCAGGAACTTTTTAGGTTCTTTTAAAAATTCCACTACTTCCACCAGTTCCGCCTTTTCCTCATCGGCTCCGGCCACAGACTCGAAGGTGACCTTCTTGCGGGGGGCTTCGTGGAGGCGGGCCCGGCTTTTGCCAAAATTCATCACCCGGTTGCCGCCTCCCTGGGTCTGCTGCATGAAAAAGAAAAAGATGGCGATAAGAATGATAAAGGGAATCATATATCCCAACAGGGAAGTATACCAGGGCGGCGACGGCTCGGGTTCCGTCGTCAGGGGGACGTTATCCATTTTTTCGATAATCGTCGCCACGGCCTCGGGGGGAATGTACACCCGGAACTCCGTGTCGTCAGTCAGTGTCCCCTCTAAAACATTACCCGTCAGGGTACCTTCCCTGACCTGGCCCCGTTCGATATGGGCCACCAGCTCATCGTAGCGTATCTCTTCCACATCGGTATCGGGAGAACTGATGTTGCTGAATATGGCAACTACAATCATAAAGGTCAATAAATAAAAAATTGCTTGACGCACAAATTTATTCAAAAAGGTTGGCCTCCTTGTCCTGCCGTTTCATTTCTCCAATTAAATATTCTAACATACCACAATACAAAAAACAATATACGAAAACTTAATCCCTTTACCGGCGGCCGAAAAGAGGACACAATCATGATCAAATAAAAAGCCCTTTCCGAGGGACATCCCCAAAAAGGGCTGCACTTTTAGAAAAGTTTTGGTAAAGTTTTATCCTCCGGCCACGGGAGGAAAAATCGCCACCCGATCTCCTTCCTCCAGGGGTTCCTCGGGCTTGCGATGCTGATTATTTACAAATATCTGCCTGTGCTCCTCCTCCGGTATTTTCAGGGTATCCAGGACGGCGCCGACAGAAGCACCGGAGGGCACCTCCAGGGAAAACTCCTTATGCCCCTCACCCCGGGGATGAAACCTGCCCAGGTTTGCGTAGAGGACAACCTTTACCTGCATGGCGAACTCCTTTTCTATATAACTTTGTACTTCTTTCCGGCATAGATGGCGTCGGCGATGGCCCGCTTGTGCAGGTACACGTCCACCGGCTCCAAACGGGTCAGTTTGCGCAAAGCCGAAAGGAGAGTGCGGCGGGTATCCCCTTCTTCAATATGGGTGAGGACTTCCCGGGCCCACCGGTCCATTTTGGGTACCATTTCCGTTACGTAGCACTCCGTCATCTTGACGGCCAGTTCGGCAGCATCGGCACCTTTTTCCAGCATGATCTTTTTGGCCCTTAAGAGGGCGCTTTCGGCGGCAAAAATCTCAATGGCCATATCCGCCATACGGGACAAAACCTCCTGCTCATTCTGAATCTTCTCCCCGTATTTCTGGGCGGCTGTCCCGGAAACCAGGAGAAAAACCTTCTTCTGGTTTTCAATGACATTTTCTTCCGCCGCCAGGGGCTCGTCGGGTATATCGGTAAAAACGGGCATCAGGAGCTCTTCCTGAAGCTTCATGGCCGCCTCTATAAGGGGTATTTCCTTCTTCATGGCCTTCCGCAGCAGGGTGGCTGGGATGATTAAGCGGTTAATCTCGTTGGTGCCCTCGAAAATCCTGTTGATGCGGCTGTCCCGGTAGATCTGCTCCACTATATATTCCTGGCTGAAACCATAACCCCCGTGGATCTGGACCCCTTCATCGGCCACAAAATCCAGGACCTCGGAGCCGAATACCTTGGTTACGGAGCATTCTATGGCATATTCGTGGATTCCCTGGGCCATCTTTTGCCCGGCGTCGGGGGCCGTTAAGTCCACGGAGCTGAGCAGGTTTTCGATGAGGCCGCCCACCCGGTAGCACATGCTCTCCAGGGCATAGGTCTTGATCGCCATATCGGCCACCTTGTTCTTGATCAGGCCGAATCTGGCGATGGGAGTGTTAAACTGCTCCCGGTTCAGAGCGTAGTCGGCGGTAACTTCAATGGCAAACTTGGCCCCGCCCAGGCAGCCCACGGCCAGTTTGAAGCGGCCCACATTCAGGATGTTGAAGGCCACCCTATGACCCTTGCCGACTTCAAAGAGCAGATTTTCCACCGGTACTTTGGCGTCTTCAAAAATAACGCTGCAGGTGGAGGAGCCCTTGATTCCCATCTTCTTCTCCTCGGCCCCGATGGAAACCCCGGGTGTGTTCCGGTCCACGATGAAGGCGGTAAATTTTTCACCGTCCACCTTGGCATAGGTAATGATGACATCGGCCCAGCTGGCATTGGTGATGAACTGTTTAGTGCCGTTTAGGATATAATGCTTGCCGTCTTCCGTGAGAACGGCCCGGGTCTTGGCATTGAGGGCGTCAGAACCGGCCCCTGGCTCCGTTAAGGCATAAGCCGCCACCTTTTCCCCCGAGGCCAGGGCCGGCAGGTACTTTTGCTTCTGTTCCTCGCTGCCGAAGTAGACTATGGGCAAGGTGCCGATGCCCGTATGGGCGCCGAAAACCAGGGAGAGGGAACCCCCGCGGGACACCTCTTCGGCAATAATCAGGTTGGTAATTTTGTCGGCACCGGCGCCGCCGTACTTTTCGGGAATATCGGTACCCACTAAGCCCAGCCGGCCCATTTCCTTCAAGAACCCGATGGCTACCCCCTCTTCCATGGCCTCGATTTCCTCGTGCCGGGGCATCACCTTGTCCTTGACGAACCTCTTTACCGTATCCGCCACCATCCGGTGAAAATCATTAAAATCTTCCGGGGTAAAAACGTCCCCGGGGCCTACCTGGCGGATTAAAAAGGAGCCTCCCTTAATTATATCTCCCATCAAGAACATTCCTTTCTGTGTGTTTTTTGGTGAAAGGGGGGCTGCCCCCCCGGACCTCTAAAAAACCTCAAAAACCCCGGCGGCCCCCATACCGCCGCCGATGCACATGCTCACCAGGCCCAGGCCGCCTCCCCGGCGTTTCAGCTCATAGATAAGGGAAGTGGCCAGTTTGCTGCCGGTACAGCCCAGGGGATGGCCCAGGGCGATGGCCCCGCCGTTCACATTGACCCTGTCGACGGGAAGGCCCAGTTCCCTGATGACAGCCAAAGACTGGGCGGCAAAGGCTTCGTTCAGCTCGATCAAATCCAGGTCCGCCAGGGCGATACCCGCCTTCTCCAGGGCTTTGGGGATGGCCACCACGGGGCCGATTCCCATGACATCGGGATCCACTCCCCCCACGGCATAGGAGAGGAAGCGGGCCAGGGGCTTAAGCCCCAGGGCCTCCGCCTTTTCCGCCGGCATGAGGACCAGGGCGGCGGCGGCGTCGTTCATCTGGGAGGAGTTCCCCGCCGTGACGCTTCCCCCCTGCATAAAAGCGGGTTTAAGCTTTGCCAGGCTCTCCAGGCTGGTATCGGCCCGGACCCCTTCATCGGCAGTAAAGAGAGATTCCTCCACCTTCAGGCGGCTGTATTTATCATAGTATTTATTCTGTACCGGCACGGGCACAATTTCCTCTGTGAAAATTTCCTTTGCCAGGGCGGCAGCGGCTTTTTGATGGCTTTTCAGGGCGAATTCGTCCTGTTCTTCCCGGGACACCCGGTAGCGCTCCGCCACCCTCTCCGCCGTCAACCCCATGGACATGTAGGCCTGGGGGTAATTCTCCACCAGGTAGGGGTTGGGGGCCAGTTTATTCCCCCCCATGGGGACCATGCTCATGCTCTCCACGCCCCCCGCCAGGACCAGGTCCATCATGCCTGTTTGAATTCTGGCGGCAGCCAGGGCGATGCTTTCCAGCCCCGAGGCGCAGAACCGGTTCACCGTCACCCCGGGTACAGCGGGAGGCAGGCCCGCCCGTTGGGCGGCGATGCGGGCCACGTTCATGCCCTGCTCTCCCTCGGGAAAGGCGCAGCCCAGGATGATATCCTGAACCTCTGCAGGCTCCACCCCCGCCCGCTGGATGCTTTCTTTAAGGACCAGGGCCGCCAGTTCGTCGGGGCGGGTATTCTTTAATGTGCCGCGTTTGGCCCGGCCCACCGGGGTCCTGACGGCGGCTGTGATAACTGCTTCTTTCATTCCTCCATCCCTCCTTTAGTTTCTTAAAGGCTTCCCGGTTTGCAGCATATGAGCCATCCGGGCCTGGGTTTTGGGCTGTCCGCACAGGTGCACAAAAACTTCCCGTTCCAGGTCCAGGAGGTGCTGCTCCGTCACCCGGGTGTTGGCGGGCACCAGTCCTCCCGACATGATATAAGCCAGCTTCTCTCCCAGGTAGGCATCGTATTCGCTGATATATTTGCCTTCCTTCATCATGTAGACTCCCGCCTTCAGGGCGGCAAAACCCGTTTCCCCCATAACCCGGATTTTCCGCGGGGTGGGGGGCTTGTAGCCCGTGGCCGCCATGGCCAGGACCCGCTTTTTGGCCTCGTCAATGCGCCGGTCCCCGTTGACAACAATGCCGTCGGTGGGTCGCATGTATTTGTAGTTTACGGCCTCCCGGGCGCTGGTGGCCACCTTGGCCTGGCCCACCACCTTGAAAACCTCGGTGATGAAGGGCAAAAGGTCCACATCCTCGTTGTCCATGACATGGGCGGTGCTTCTTAAGACCATCTCCTTGGTGCCGCCCCCGGCGGGGATTACCCCCACCCCCAGCTCCACCAGCCCCATGTAGGTTTCCGCCGCCGCCATGATGGCATCGGCGTGGGCGATGAGCTCGTAACCGCCTCCCAGGGCCAGGGAATGGGGGGCAGCCACTACGGGCTTCTCGCAGTACTTCATGCGCATGAGAATGGTCTGAAATTGACGTATTAACATGTCGATTTCGTCCCACTCTTCCGCCTGGGCTTCCATGAGGACCAGCATCAGGTTGGC
>SLHK01000154.1 GCA_007136165.1 Syntrophomonadaceae bacterium | reverse complement strand
GTGACGGACTTGTGGACATTCCGGGGGACGATGATCTTCTCCCCCGCCGAACAGACGCTCATGATCATGGCCTGGACGGCTCCCGACGTGCCGTGGACGCAGAAGAAGGTGTGGTCCGCATTGAAAGCGTCCGCCGCCAGCTCCTGGGCCTCCTTGATAGGGCCCGTCGGCCTGTGGAGACTGTCCACCTGTCTGCAGACCGTCACGTCGATGGAGGCGGCATTGGTCCCGATAAAATCCCTGAACCTCCCGGCAAGCCCCTGCCCTTTCTTGTGGCCCGGCACGTGGAAAGACTGGGTATCGTTGCCCACGTATTCCATAAGGGCGTCAAACAACGGGGTCTTTTTTTGATCAAATCTGTACATGGGCAAACACCAGCCTTTCCTGCAAAAATTTGCCCCTCCAAATACCTCTTAACCCCTTTAGGCAGGAGGAGGGATGCTCAGACGATTATACGACAGGTGAGATAAAAAAACAACCCCGGCATCTCATTTTTTGGTCCTTTACCTCCTGATGCCGCCTCATAGAGCCATCTTGTTAATTATTATGAAGCTGTGCCCCTTTTTTTGAAAAGCAAGTTCAAAAGCAAAGATAAACTGCCCCGGCCCCGGTTCCCTCATACCCCCACGGCAGGCCCCTGCCTTGCAATGGCCTAAGCTTGATCTAAGCACGGCCTATCCAATGACCCTAAAAGACCCTTGCCCCACCCCCACGGGTGTGTAATATTTAACAAAGAGGGAAAACCACTATTACATGGTATAATACATATAAATCATTCCCGGACAAAAGAATAAACCCAAAGGCATAGAAGGGTGGGAAGCGAAGATGAGAAAGATTGCGGTCCTGGTACTGGTTTTGCTTTTTCTTTCCGGAACGGCAACCGGCTGCTTCCGGGAGCAAGTTGCCCCGGTGGAGGAAACAGTAGAGACCATCGAAGTCTTTTACGGCGACCAAAGCGGCGAAAAGCTGGTATCGGAAGAGAGGGAGATCAGGTACGGGAAAGGCGACGACAAGTATCAGCTGGCCCTGGAAGAGTTGATCCGGGGGCCTGAGGACGAGACCCTGACGGCCCCGATCTCCAGGGATACCAAGGTATACGGTACCATTGTCCAGCATAAAGATATCATCGTAAATGTCAGCCAGGAATTCACCCGTTTCCCGGGCAGTGCCCCAGAAATCATCGGGGTGGCGTCCCTGGTCAACACCCTGACCCGGTTTGAAGAGATTGACCGGGTCAAGATCCTGGTTGAAGGAGAGGAACTTTTAAACCCGGCGGGCTTCCCCTACGGGTTCATGGACCCCTTCCCCCCGGATCCCGGGAAAACCGAAGACCTGGAGGTCCTCCTTTATTTCAGCGATGCCGAGGCTACAGACCTGGTAACGGAAAGCAGGGTCATCCAGGTCCACCCGGGCGCCGGCCCTGAGGGTATTGCCTTCAAGGTTCTAGAGGAACTCATCCTTGGCCCTGAAAACCCGGATTACAAGAGGACAATCCCGCCGGAAGCCGGGGTGCGCTTTCTGACCGTGGAAGATGGCATCTGCCATGTGGACTTTTCCGAGGAAATGCACACCAGGCACTGGGGCGGGGCAGCTGGGGAAGCCTTTACCATCAGGTCCCTGATTTATACCCTGACGGAACTGGAATTTGTGGATAAAATCAAAGTAACCGTCGAAGGTTCCCCCCTCTCCATCGAGCATGTTTACCTGCTGGACCCCGTGGGGCGGGAAGACCTTCCCTCACCCTAAACAAAACCCAGGGGAAGGCTCCCCTGGGAAATAAGGCCCGGTACCTGGTACAGGCGGCAGGCCCCGGAAGGGGCCTCTTTTTTTATCTCCGCATCAGGGCCCTCCTTACCGCCTTCTCCACCTCCACCGCCGCCAGCACGGTGACGGCCACGCCCAGGATGAAGAGCCAGTCTTCCGCCCTCAAAGGCGCCGTCCTGAAGACCATCTGGAAGGCGGGCACGTAGATGATGGCCACCTGGGCCAGGATGGAGGATACCACGCTGAAGAAGAGGAAGGGGTTGGACAGCAGGGGCATCTGGAATATGGACAATGTCTCGGAACGGGTATTGAAAACGTTAAAAAGCTGGAACAAGACGATAGTGGTCAAGGCCACCGTCCGGGCATGCTCTATAACATACCCCTGCTCCAGGGCCCAGGAGAAGGTATAGATGGTGCCGACGGCGATGACAATTCCGATAAGGACAAGCCGCTGCTGCATGAGGGAGGTGAGGACGGGTTCGTCCTTCCCCCTGGGCGGCAGGTCGATGATGCCCTTTTCCCCCGGCTCGAAGGCCAGGGCCACGTCCTGGAGGCCGTTGGACACCAGGTTCAGCCACAGGATCTGGGCCGGAAGCAGGGGCAGGGGCAGCCCCAACACCAAAGAGGCGAAGATCAAAATAATCTGGGCCAGGCCCGTGGACAAAAGGAAGAGGATAACCTTACGGATGTTGCTGAAGACCACCCTGCCCTGCTCCACGGCGGCAAAGATGCTGGCAAAATTGTCGTCGGTCACGATCATGTCGGAGGTCTCCTTGGCCGCATCGGTACCCGTTTTCCCCATGGCCACCCCGATATGGGAGGCTTTGAGGGCCGGCGAGTCGTTGACCCCGTCCCCCGTCACCGCCACCACCTCGCCCCTTTTTATAAGCTGCTGCACTATCCTGAGCTTGTGCAGGGG
>SLHK01000059.1 GCA_007136165.1 Syntrophomonadaceae bacterium | reverse complement strand
TAAAGGAATTAAAGGGACACCATACTTAATTTCACAATGTGGAATTAGAGGGACACCATACTTAATATCATAATGTGAAATAGTTTCTAAGGGAGGGCTGGTATTACCGGCCCTCCCACACTTATCGTTACTGGAAGTAGCGGTTGATGCCCCGGAAGATGGCATTGGCGCTCCGCTGGCGGAAGGATGCCTGGTTCAAGAGGGATTCTTCCCGGGCGTTGCTCAAGAAGGCCAGCTCCACCAGAATGGAAGGCATGGTGGTATGCCGGATTACGTAAAAGTTGGCGGTTTTAACGCCGATGTTTCTCAAGCCCAGTTCGCCCACCAGTTCCTGCTGCACCAGGGTGGCCAGCCGGCGGCTGTCCTGGGGGCGGAAGGCGGTGTTGTAATAGGTTTCGGTACCGCCTATGGAGCGGTTGGTGTGGGCGTTGGCGTGGACGCTGACGAAGATGTCCGCCCCGGAATTGTTGGCCGTCACCGCCCTTTGCCCCAGGGTGATGAAGACATCGGTACTCCGGGTTAAGATGACCCTGGCTCCGGCGTCTCTCAGAAGGCCGGCCAACCGCAGGGACGTATCCAGGTTTACAAACTTCTCTGTCAGGTTAAAGCTTCGACCCACGGCTCCCGGGTCGTGGCCGCCGTGGCCCGGGTCTACTACAATGGTTCTTCCCTGCAGGGAACCGGTTCTGCTTTCCCCGCCCCTGCTGCTGGTCCCGCTGCTCCCGCTGCTGCTCCCGCTGCCGGTTCGGGTGGATTCCGTGTAAGCCCCGGAAACCCAGCCTACCCTGCCGGTATCAAAGATGATGCGCTCCCACCCGTTCCGGGCGTCCACCACGGGGGCCGTGGTGCCCCGGGGAAGCTGGTATATGCGGGTATGATTGATGTCCGGGCCTGTCCGCACATTCAAAAAGGAGGCGGTGGTTCGGATATACTGGTGGATGGGGTGAAGGGAGGTGTAGCCGTTCCCGCCGAAAACCCAGCCCACCGTCCCCCAGGGGAGCCTGACCTGGAGCCACTCCCCCTGGCGGGAAAGCAAGGTTACATAAGTACCCCGTCGCAGGACGTGGAAACGGGGGTTATCGGTGCCGGGGCCTGTCCGCACATTCAGGCCGCTGGCCCGAATTTCCACCATGGACCCCGAGGTGGAGGCCGAGGCCTCCCGGGGAGACGGAAGGGCGGCAAACAATAAGGTGAGGAAAAAGATGACGGAAACAGCGGCGGCTATGTACTTCCCATAAGCTTTCATTTTGACCCTCCTATGTAAGTAGTTGTTAAGTTTTCTTAATAATTCTAACATAGTTTACATAATA
This sequence comes from Syntrophomonadaceae bacterium, assembly GCA_007136165.1. Classification (GTDB taxonomy): domain Bacteria; phylum Bacillota; class Dethiobacteria; order PWVN01; family PWVN01; genus PWVN01. The sequence continues at coordinate 1,378 of SLHK01000059.1, read as the reverse complement.
AATATGCAAGTAAAAACTGGCAGCTTTTCTTGAGAGAAATAAAGCTTTTTTTGCAGGGCATACTATAAAAAAGCTTTTTTCGAGGAGGAAGGAAAAATGCGGGATCCGTTTGCTGAAAAGCTGAACCGGGAAAAGCACCACAAAAACAAGGTGAAAAACCTGCACAGCCTGGTGGACTGCTTTCACGAAGAAATGTCTGATGCAGAAATTGCCCAGGAGATGAATATAAGCCCCGAGGAGGTCCGACGCTGGAGGGAGAAATATGAGAGCTAAAACCGCGCCCCTGGCGCGGTTTTTAACGTCTTTCCCGGTGAAACTCATTGACAGGGGGCGGGTTTTATAGATAAAATTAGTAATGCGGTTAGAAACCGCCATAAACAGGGAGAATATTGGGGGTAGATCATGTTGCTGACGAAAGTGCCCCGGGGGACCAGGGACATTTTACCTGCAGAGGCTGAAAAATGGCGCAGGATTGAAGAAAAGGCCCGTGAACTCTGCCGGCTGTACCGCTACGGTGAGATTCGAACGCCTATTTTCGAACATACGGAACTCTTTTCCAGGAGTGTTGGGGAAGATACCGATATCGTTTCCAAAGAGATGTACACCTTTGAGGACCGGGGAAAGCGGCGCTTGACCTTAAGGCCTGAGAATACCGCCTCCGTGGTCAGGGCCTACCTGGAGCACAATCTCCACGCCGCCCCCCAGCCGGTAAAGCTTTACTATATAGGGCCCATGTTTCGCTATGACCGGCCCCAGGCCGGTCGCTACCGCCAGTTCCACCAGTTCGGCGTTGAGGCCTTCGGCTCCCAAAGCCCGGCCCTGGATGCGGAGATTATCCACCTGGCGGACCAACTGTACCGGCAGCTGGGCCTAAAGGATGTGGCCCTGGAAATTAACAGCGTGGGGTGCCGTCAATGCCGCCCCCTCTACAGGGAAAAGCTCAAGGACTTTTTCCAGGGGAAACTGTCAGGACTGTGTTTGGAATGCCGGCAGCGCCACGGTACCAATACCCTGCGTATTCTGGACTGCAAGACAGAAAAATGCCGCCGTCATTTTCAGGATATGCCCACCCTCAAGGCCAACCTGTGCCCCGGGTGCAGCGCCCATTTTGAGTCCCTTAAGGCAGGCCTTGATAATTTGGGCCTTTCTTTCCACGTAAATCCCCGCCTGGTGCGGGGCCTGGATTATTACACAAAGACGGTATTTGAGTTTATCAGCCCCCGCCTGGGAGCCCAGAGTTCCCTGGGCGGCGGCGGCCGCTACGACGACCTGGTGGAAGTCTGCGGCGGGCCCTCCACCCCGGGAAGCGGCTTTGCCGTGGGCCTGGAAAGAATACTTTTGGCTCTGGAAGAAGAAGGGGTGGGCCGGGAGGAGGAGG
>SLHK01000070.1 GCA_007136165.1 Syntrophomonadaceae bacterium | reverse complement strand
CGGGAGGTATGTAAGATGGCCGTCTATATAGATGAGAAAACCAATGTTTTAGTCCAGGGAATCACGGGGAACCAGGGCTCCTTCCATACGGGGCAGATGCTTAAGTACGGCACCCGTATCGCTGCCGGCGTATCTCCCGGGAAAAAAGGCCGGGAGGTGGAAGGCGTCCCCGTCTATGACACCGTTCTGGAAGCTTGCCAGGACCACGATTTGCACGCATCCGTCCTCTTTGTGCCGGCCCCCTTTGCCAAGGACGGCGCCCTGGAGGCCATCGACGCCGGTATTAAAGTGCTGGCCCTGGTGCCGGAGCACATCCCGGTCCACGATGCCATGGATATCATGTCCTATGCCAAAAGAAAGGGCACGGTAGTGGTGGGCCCCAACACCTTCGGGGTGGTCTCCTCCGGGAAATGCAAGATCGGCATAATGCCCAACCAGTTTTTCGTCCCCGGCCCCGTGGGGGTGGTGGCCCGCAGCGGGACTTTGAGCTATGAGATCGTGGGGAATTTAAAGAGCGCCGGCTTAGGTACCAGCACCGTGGTGGGCCTGGGGGGCGACCGGGTTGTGGGCTTAAGCTTTATCGACGTCCTGAAGGAATTTGAAATGGACCCCGAGACTGAGGCTGTAGTCATGGTGGGTGAAATCGGGGGCAGCGCCGAGGAAGAAGCAGCGGAATTCATCAAGGCCCACGTGAAAAAGCCCGTGGTGGCCTACCTGGCGGGGAAAAGCGCCCCTCCCGGCAAGAGGATGGGCCATGCCGGAGCCATCATCGAGCGGGGCAAGGGCACCTTCGACGGTAAGGTGAAGGCCCTGACGGCGGCGGGGGTCCAGGTGGCGGACCTGTCCTTCCAGGTGCCGGAAATGGTGAAAAAAGTTCTCTAGGGTATTTAAAGAGAAGTTACGGGGAAGGAGCGGTGCCCATGCAAAAAATCAGGGTATTAATCGCCAAGCTGGGTTTGGACGGTCATGACCGGGGGGCCAAGGTGGTGGCCCAATCCTTAAAAAATGCCGGCATGGAAGTGGTCTACACCGGCCTGCGGCAGACGCCGGAACAGGTGGTGGAGACGGCCATTCAGGAGGATGTCCAGGTCATTGGCATCAGCATCCTCTCCGGGGCCCATATGCACCTGCTCCCGCCCCTCGTGGAACTCTTAAAAGAACGGGGTGCCGGCGATATGCTGGTGATTGTGGGAGGAATTATCCCGAAAAAGGACATTTCTTACTTAAAGCAGGTGGGTGTGGCAGAGGTCTTTACCCCGGGAGCCGCCACCGCCGACATCATCGATATGATCAAAAGCCGCCTGGGGTAGCAACGGGGTAGCAAACGGGGACGATTCTGTTTTGCTCCCCGTCAAAGGGACCGGCAAACGGGGAAGTTCTGTTTTGCCCCCCTGATGGGGTTTGGATCAGGGCAGGATTTTACGGTATTGATTATTTCCCCCAGGGGGGATAATATATAAAATGGTTGACCTTCCGATTCTCACCAGGAAGGGAATGAAACTTGGAGGTGCAGGAGAGATGCAGGATAAGTTAAATGAATTGGCCCAAAGAAAAGAAACCACCCACATGGGAGGCGGCCAGAAACGAATTGAGCAGCAGCATGAACGGGGCAAACTGACGGCCCGGGAGCGGTTGGAGATGCTGCTGGACCCCGACAGTTTCGTGGAGGTGGGCACCTTCGTGCAAACCGGCATGGAGGACGCCCGCAGTGAAATCAAAAACCCCGGTGAGGGCGTAGTAACCGGGTACGGCACCGTCAACGGGCGTCGGATCTTCGTCTTTGCCCAGGACTTCACCGTAGCAGGGGGTTCCCTGGGGGAAAAACACGCCGAGAAAATTTGCAAGGTCATGGATTTGGCCATGAAGAACGGCGCTCCCCTGGTGGGCATCAACGACTCCGGCGGGGCCAGAATCCAGGAAGGGGTTTACGCCTTAAACGGCTACGGGAACATATTTTTCCGCAACACCCGGGCTTCCGGGGTTATCCCCCAGCTTTCCGTCATTTTAGGCCCCTCGGCAGGGGGCGCTGTCTATTCGCCGGCCATCACGGATTTTGTTTTCATGGTTTCCGGCATCAGCCAGATGTTTATCACCGGGCCCCAGGTGGTCAAAGCCGTGACGGGGGAAGATGTGACCTCCCAGGAGCTGGGCGGCGCTAAAGCCCACAACAGCTTCAGCGGCGTGGCCCATTTCAAGTCGGAGAAGGAAGAGGAGTGCTTTGACAAAGTAAAGCGCCTCTTAAGCTTCCTGCCCGATAACAACCTGGACGACCCGCCGGCCCTTTCCCTGCAGGAACCGGAATTATCCGCTGACGACCTTTTGGACTTAATCCCGGAAAACCCCAACAAACCTTATGATGTCAAAGATGTCATCCGCCGCGTGGTGGACGGCAGCGACTTTTTCGAAGTCCACCAGGACTTTGCCAAAAACGCCGTGGTGGGTTTCGCCCGCCTGGCAGGTAAAAGTGTGGGCATTATCGCCAACCAGCCCATGGTCCTGGCCGGCTGCCTGGACATCGACAGTTCCGATAAAATCGCCCGCTTTGTGCGCTTTTGCGACGCCTTCAATATCCCCCTGGTCACCTTCGTGGACGTACCCGGGTATTTGCCCGGGGTTAACCAGGAGCACGGCGGCATCATCCGCCACGGAGCCAAGGTTCTCTACGCCTACTCCGAGGCTACGGTGCCCAAGG
>SLHK01000015.1 GCA_007136165.1 Syntrophomonadaceae bacterium | reverse complement strand
GCCTCCCAAATCTTTGCCCCCCTGGCGGTGGTGGTCACCTTTGCCCTTTTAACATCCCTGCTGGTGTCCTTAACGGTGGTGCCCATGCTCTCCTCCCGCCTGCTGAAAATAAACGGCGGCATGGCTTCGGCCTCACCTGCCCTTCCCGCCTCCCCATCACCCCAAACTGCATCACCCAAGAAACCGGACCTCTTCACCCGGGCCTACAACAAAGTTGAGGCCTTCTATGTAAAGGCCCTGGCCTGGTCCCTGGGGCACCGGGCTCTGGTGGTTGTGGCCCTGCTCATCATCTTCACCGGCAGTCTTTTCCTGTACCCCACCGTGGGCCGGGAGTTCTTGCCCTACATGGATGAAGGCCACATTTCCGTCCGGGTGAGCCTGCCCATCGGCAGCAGCCGGGAGGAGACGGCGCTGGTAGCAGCCCGGGTGGAGGAGCACCTGCTGCAGGTCCCGGAAGTGGCGGGAGTGTCTCTTTCGGTGGGAGGTGCCGGTGGGGCCATGATAATGGGAGGAGGCGGGGGGACCAACCGGGCCAGCCTGGAAGTTATGCTGAAGGATCTGGATGAAAGGACCCGCTCATCCGCTGAACTGACGGAAGCCCTGCGGTTGGAGCTCAGGGATATTGCCGGTGCCGAGATCTCCGTTCGTGACTCGGGGCAGATAGGGGGCATGATTATGGGCAGCACCCCCTTAAGCCTGGCCATCCGGGGGGATGACCTGACAGAGCTGCAGCGAATCGCCGAAGATGTGGCGTCAATTATAAGTACCGTAGCGGGAACCCGGGAAATAGAGACCAGCTTTGACGAGGGGCGCCCGGAACTGCAGGTTAAGGTGGAGCGGGACGTGGCGGCTTCCCACGGTTTCAGCGGCATCCAGGCGGCCAACCTCCTGAGGACGGCTCTTACCGGCCAAACAGTGGCCCGCCTGCGCACCGAAGGCCGGGAAAAGGACATAATCCTGACCCTGCCCGACGAGGCGGCATCTTCCAAATCCGCTCTGGAACAACTGCCCCTCCTTTCCCCCATGGGAACCCTGGTGCCTCTGGGAGAAATCGCCCGGTTCACGGAAGCCTCGGGGCCCGTAAACATCCGGCGCCACAACCAGGTGCGCACCGCTTCCGTTTCGGGGGAGGTCAGCGGCCGCGATATCGGGTCCGTCATGGCCGAAATACAGGATATGCTGGCGGACTACCCCCTGCCGGAGGGGTACTACTTTAACTTTGAAGGAGAGCAAAGGCTCATGCAGGATGCCTTTGACAGCCTCTACCTGGCCCTGGGTTTGGCGGTGGTCCTGGTATACATGATCATGGCCGCCCAGTTTGAATCCCTCCTTCACCCTTTGATCATCATGTTCACCATGCCCCAGATGGTGTCGGGGGTCTTGATCAGCCTCTTTATAACAGGCAGCTCCCTGTCGGTGGTTTCCTTGATAGGGATTATCATGCTGGCGGGGATTGTGGTCAACAACGGCATCGTGCTGGTGGATTATGTGAACTTCCTGCGCCGCCAGGACTACTCCTGCCGGGAAGCCCTCCTGGAGGCGGGCCCCGTGCGTCTCCGCCCCATCCTCATGACCACCCTCACCACCATCCTGGCCATGTTCCCCCTGTCCCTGGGCCTGGGAAGCGGCGGCGAATTGCAGGCTCCCCTGGCCACGGTGGTCATTGGCGGCCTGCTTTTCTCCACCATCCTGACCCTGGTGGTGATCCCGGTAATTTACAGTATCAGCGAAGATGTCATCGGCTGGTTCTCGAAAACATTAAACTTAAAGTTAGGTCAGAGGGAAAGTCCTGCCTCAAGCCCTGAAAGTATGTAAGGGGGATTGTGCAATGAAGACTAATGAAGGCAAAGCCATTGTCAGTGAACAGGGCACTACAGGTTCCTCGGCCGGGGATGAGAACACCCGCTGCCCCGAGAATACCCATAAGGGCCGCCGCATCCTGGAAAGTGCCATGGAGATATTCTCCCAGAAGCCCTATCACCTGGTCAAGGTGGAGGACATTGCCGCCCGGGCCGGTGTGGGGAAAGGGACTGTCTACGAGTACTACCGGAGCAAGGAGGCTCTCTTCAGGGCCGTTTTCGATGAAGGGGGGCGCATATACCTCCGGGTAATGGAGGAGGCCCTCAACCGGGAAGGCACGGCGGTGGAAAAGTTTACTCATCTGGTTGCCACCCATATGTCCTTCATCTGCCAGAACCGGCAGCGGGCCATCCTGATGGTGGCCGAGCAGCGCCTTATAGCCCCCAGGGAACTGCGCCAGACGTTTATGGAGCGGCGGGGCCGGCTCCTTTCCCTGGTGCGGGAAACAATCCGGCAGGGGATCCGGGAAGGCTCCTTTGCCCCCGTGGATGTGGAATTTGCATCCCTCTTTGTCATCGGGGGCATCATCTCACTGTGGCCCCTGGCCCTCTCGGAAGAAAAAAACCTCTTGCATGACCGGGAAAAAGAAGTGATGGACTTAATCCTCAAAGGCCTGAGCCAACCATAACCACCTCAAGTTAACATAACTGGGGTCAGGCTTGAGTTATTGAGTTACTTTTATGCGAAGCCCCAGGAAATCCCGGGGCTTAAGCTTGGACCCGGAAAAAAGTAAACATTCTCCCCCTGGGGCATACTACTCTGGGGTGATTTTTTTTGCGCATATCTTCGTTTGCGGTCAAAAGGCCCGTAGCCGTATTTATGCTGGTGGGCGTGGTACTGCTCCTGGGCGTAGTATC
>SLHK01000075.1 GCA_007136165.1 Syntrophomonadaceae bacterium | reverse complement strand
TCCGCTTCCGCCTGGTCCGTCTGCAGCTGGGCACCGATGTTCTTGCCCACGTCCACGTCGGCAATGTCGATGGAGAGGATTTCAAAGGCCGTCCCGGCATCCAGGCCCTTGTTCAAAACGGTATGGGAAATGGCGTCGGGGTTTTCCAGCACATTCTTGTGGGTTTCGGAAGAACCTATGGTGGTAACGATCCCTTCACCTACCCGGGCCACGATGGTTTCTTCACCGGCCCCCCCCACCAGGCGGTCGATGTTGGCCCGAACCGTTACCTTGGCCCTGGCCTTGACCTCGATGCCGTCCTTGGCCACGGCGGCCACCACGGGGGTCTCAATAACCTTGGGGTTAACGCTCATCTGCACCGCCTGGAGCACTTCCCGGCCCGCCAGGTCGATGGCGGCGGCCCGTTCAAAACCCAGGTCGATATTGGCCCGCTGGGCGGCAATGAGGGCGTTCACCACCCTGTCCACATTTCCCCCGGCCAGGTAATGGCCTTCCAGTTTGTTCACATTCAGGTCCAGTCCCGCTTTGGTGGCCTTGATCAGGGGATTGACCACCCGGGCAGGGATGACCCTTCTTAAGCGCATCCCGATGAGGGTAACGATGCCAATCCTTACCCCTGCCGCCAGGGCGGCGATCCACAGCCCCAGGGGGACAAAACTGAAGATGATGGAGAGGGCGATAATTATACCACCAATTGTCAGGATAAGAGTAATTAGAGTGGGTTCAAACATGTAAACTACCTCCTTTGTTTTCCTTCATTATTTTTTCTCAGAGTCAACCTGTTTAACCACCAGCCGGGGCCCATCCAACTGGGTGACTTCCACTTCCACCCCGGAAGCGATGTAGCCGCCTTCACTGACCACATCCATCCTCTGCCCTTCAATGCCGGCAGTGCCGGCGGGGCGCAGGGGCGTGACAGTGAAGCCGCGTTTCCCCAGCAGTTCTTTATAATCCCGGGGCCCTACATATCCCAGGTCCCGGTCCTCTTTGTAGCTGAGGACGATGTGCTGGAAAATGCCGCGGCGGCTTAAGGAACGGAAGGATAGGGCAATGATGACGCCGGAAAAAAGCAGGGCCAGGATCAGCATGGTAAGGCCCTGGCCGGTATCGGCCGCCGACAGGACCACTGCCGCCCCCACCGCTAAAATCCCCACACCTCCCACGATGCCGAAGTTGGGCAGGAAGGCCTCTACCAGAAGGAGGGTTAATCCGATCAAAAAGAGGACCACCACTTCAAGTCCGGCCAGGCCGGCAAAAATATGGCCGCCAAAAAATAGGACAAAAGCCACAATGCTGATGGAACCCGCCACCCCAAAGCCCGCCGTCATGATTTCAATAAAGAGAGCGGCGACGGCCACCGTCAGAAGCAGGGTGGCAAAGGTGGGATTGGTAATAAAGCGGGCCAGGCGCTCCGCCGCCCCCTCCCGGGTTTCCACCACCTGGGCCCCGCCCAGGTTTAAGAATTCCAGGAGTTCGCTCCGGCGGTGGAAAGTGCCGTCATTGTAGCCCACTTCCTCGGCTTTGCTGCTGGTGAGGGTCAGGAGCTCTCCCTCCTGGACCACGTCCTCTATACTGACTTCGGTACGGACCATGGCCCTGGCAATTTCCGGGTCCCTCCCTCTCATTTCCGCCACCGATTCCATGGCGGAGGTAAAAGCAGACAGGGTCTTTTCGTCCACCATCTCTTCTTCACCGGCGATACTGCGGGGTTCGGCGGCACCGATGACACTGCCCGGAGCCATGTAGATTTTATCACAGGAAAGGGCCAGGTAGGCCCCCGCCGAATAAGCCTGGTTGCGTACATAGGCATAAACGGGGACATTCTGATCCCGGATGAGCTTACTGATGTCCAGGGATGCATCAAGAAAACCTCCCGGAGTATCCATCTCCAGGATGATGACATCGGCCCCCGCCCGGTCGGCTTCCCGGAAGGATCGCATCAGGAAACTCTCCAGGGCCCGTTCCACGGCTCCTTCCAGGGGGATAATGTAGACCAGCTTACCTTCCCCTTCCTCCTGGGCCAAAACAGCCCCCAGGGACAGCAGCAGGGATAGGGCCAGTAAAATGACGATAATGCTTCTTCTCAAACTCATGGGACCCGCCTCCTCAAAAATTTATGCCGGGCCTTGAAAACTCTGCCAACCTTTATTATATACCAATACCCCCCAAAAGCAAAGTACGGCGAAGCTTGAATTTATTCTAGTTAACATAACTGGGGTCAGGCTTGAGTTATTTACTTACGCAAGCTAGTTTACATAACTGGGGTCAGGCTTGAGTTATTTACTTCTGCATCTTATGTCACTAAACCACTAAGTCAAGGCCCGGCACCATGTCACCCTCATGTCACCCCGGCCCGGCACCATGTCAACGCGGCACCGTTTTATTTATCCCCCGTATCAACCTTAAGATACTTAGGGGGTATGCGAAACCAGCCGTAGCCTTCCAGGACAAACCTGAAGCCCTTTTTGTGGGTTTCAGTATCTTCTAACAGGTTTTTTTCCACATAAATATTCAACCCCTTGACCCTGATTTCTCTGAAGTTCTCCAGGTCCTCCGGCTTGCCCATCAAAGCTGATGGGGCACGAAAAGCCCCTCATCAGCCGGCAATGGTCATACGGGTGGTGATAAACATTGAGCCACCCCGCTTCTTGACATATCTGGTTAGCCAGGGAGAAAATCCGGTTTTTATCATGCCTGAGGTCCTCCTTTGATTCGTCATGATCCTGGTGGTTCCTCAACC
>SLHK01000114.1 GCA_007136165.1 Syntrophomonadaceae bacterium | reverse complement strand
TTGGAAACTAGTGTGTCATTATTGTAATGCTTATCCGCCAATCTGTCCATGCCCTGATCATGACATACCGGTTGGTGGTGTTGCGGAATTTAAAATCAAGATGCCAGCTGACGGTGGCATCCCGGCCCTTGGGCACATACCCCACCGGCTTGGAGTGTTTGTGGCGCTCCACCACCTCCAGGCCCGCATAATCCACGGCATTGAAGAGGGTGGTAGACACCTGGCAGATGCCTCCCCCCAAACCCTGGACAATGGAGCCTCTCACGATTATAGGGGCCGGTTTGTAGCCCCTTTCCGCCGTGGTGGGCCCCACGGTGCGGTTAAAGGAAAATACCTGGCCCGGAGCCAACAGGTAGTAGTCCAGGGATTTGGTGGCCAGGCGGATATTTTCCGCCCTGCCCCCGCCGCCGCCGATGGATGTTTCGAAACTCCCCAGGGGTTTATCAAGGGCTTCCAGAAGAGAGGCCGTAATTTCCGGGTCGATATAGATCATATCCAGGTAAACCCGGCTGTCTTTTTCCGCTTCCATGACGGCTTCCACGGTGCCCCTTACATTGACCAGGCGGCCCTGGACCTCGGGGTAGATCTCGCCCGTATTGCGGTCAAAAAAGGCGTTCCGGGGCTCCTGCCGCAGTTCCTCCGCCTGCCGGCTGACCAACTCCTCCACCTCCGCCCGCAGCCAGTAGCCCACATCCCGGTCCTCCAGGGTCACCCCCGGTGCCGCGCCGTAGAGGGCCCTGCGCATCCGGCTGCCGGCATTGCTTACATGAAAAACCGCCGCCAGGAGCAGGGCCGCCGCCAAAACCCAACCCAGCCTTCTTAAGATTTTTTTCATGGCTCCCTCCCCCCCGTCAGGGGGCATACCGGCTCAGGGTCCAAAAGGGAGGCCACGCTAACCACGGCCAGGCCCTGTTCCTTAAGTAAAGGCAGGGCCTGCTCCAGGTAGGCCGCCGAATCCTCTGTGGGATGCAGTAAAATGATGGCCCCGCCAAAGGCTTTATGAACGGTGCGCTCCAGCATCCTCTCCACCCCCGGTTTCAACCAGTCCGCCGTGTCCAGGCTCCAGAGGACCATTCGCAGGCCCAACCTCCGGGCCGCCTCCAGGGACGCCTGGTCGTATTCCCCCTTGTGGGGCGTCACATAGAGAATATCCTCCCCCGTATGGCTGGCGATGGCTGTCATGCTCTTCTCCAGGTCCTCCAGGGCATCCGCCGTGGACAGGCCCTTAAGGACAATGCTGTCGTCGTAACCGTGGGAAGCAATTTCATGCCCCCCCTGAAGTATTGACTGGATGGCCTCCCGGTTTTTTTCCGCCCACCGCCCCACGAGAAAAAAGGTGGCTTTGGCCTCTTCCCGGGCCAATACCTCCAGCATGGCCGGCAGGTGCTCCCCGCCCCAGGCCACATTAATCATTAAAGCCACCCCGTTTTTATGAGAACTGCCCCGATAGACGGGGCTTAAAGGAAAATCATCCAGGGTAACCCGGGGTTCAACCCTTTCCAGCACGGGCAGCACCATCTCCCCCCGGCCCGCCTCCATGATCCTGGCCGCCGTCTCTTCCACTTTCAACTGCATGCCGAAGATATGGGGGATAACGCCATCCTTCCAGTCGGGGTCCTCCCGGGCATCTACGGGCGCCAGGAAGAATTCTTCCGCCCCCGCCCGGACAATATCCTCAACTTCTGCCTCCAAAAGCCCTGTCAGCTGCCGGTCCAGGTAAATCACGTCCCCCGGGACCCCGTGGAGGCGGCGCTGCAGGGGGCTTTTCCCGTAAGTTACCAGGAGGGCCGCCGCCAGGGCCAGGGCCAGGCACAGCAGGAGCTTTTTGCCTCTTACCGCTTTAAACAGCCGCACATCAGAAACCTCCCCCCGCTTTCTCCAGGGCGCTTTCCAGGGAAACGACGGCGTACCCTTCCTGCCAGAGGGCCTGGATCAGGAGGGGTAGGACCATAATGGTTTCCTCCGATGCGGCGCGGAAGGCCACAATGCCCCCGGGGTGAATTTTCTCCAGAAAATCCTCGATATACTGGTCCAGGGAGGGGGCAATCCAATCCTTGGACTCAATGCTCCACATGACGGGCAGCTGCCCCCCCTCCAGGGCCAGGGATTGGGCCCTCTCGTCGTATTCGCCAAAGGGGGGCCGGAAATACTTAACCTCCGCCCCTTTGGCCACCTGGTCGAGGGTTTCATTAAAACGGTCGAATTCCTCCGCCACTTCCCCATCGCTCAACTCCCCCAGATGGGGGTGGGAATAGCTGTGGTTTCCCAGTTCGTGTTTGGCCGCCAGCCTTCCGGCCAAACCGGGGTTATCCGCCATCCAGCTCCCCGTGACAAAGAAAGTGGCCCGGATGCCGTGGCGGCTCAATATGTCCAGCAACTCCTCCAGGTAGTCCTCCCCGGTGGAAGCCTCGAAGGTGAAAATGAGAATCTTTTCCCGGGTATCGATGAAGTAGAGGATATCGGCGCTGGATGCCTGGAAGGCATATTGAAGAACCTGGTCATTGATCAGGCAGGCTATAATGAGGAGTATAATGATGAGCATCAAGGCATAGAGAAACTTCTTCTTTATCCTCACATGATAGAACACCCGCATCCTCCCCCTACTCTAAAGAATAGTATGGGAAGGCGGTTTTTATGCACAAAAAAACAGCGATTTTCATCGCTGTTCCCTTGCTTTCTGCGCCCGATTAACGGATGGGCTTCCTGCCCCCCCGGCCGAACTTCCGGTTGTCCTCATCCCGCTGGGGCCGGTCGCCCCGGTC
>SLHK01000148.1 GCA_007136165.1 Syntrophomonadaceae bacterium | reverse complement strand
GCCAGGCCCGCCTCGATGGCGTCGTAATTTGTGGAATCCAGGGCCAGGGGCAACTCGCTGGCTTCCTGGGTTACCTCCACCAGCCATTTCATATCTTCCACCTGGTCCTTGGATGCGGGCCCCGTGTTGATATCCAGGTAACGGGCCCCGGCCACTTCCTGCTTCCGGGCCCACTCCTGGATGGCGGCAGGGTTTCTTTCTTTAATGGCTTTGCCTATATCTGTAAACATACCGTTAATGCGTTCGCCGATAATAATCATTGACGGTAACCTCCTCCATAATGGTTAAAAGGGCCTTCCCCTTCTTACTGGTATTTGTTGTCTGCCATGAGGTCGTCGATGTTCTTTTTCACCACTTCCAGGGCTTTGGGGTGCCGCAGCACCAGGATATCCATGCCCGCCTGCAGCAGGGCCACGGCGGTGGTAACCTCCCACATGATGCCCCGCTCTTCCTGCTCGCCCCAGCCGGGGAATTCTTCCTCGGAAGCATTGGCTTCCTTCACCCGCCAGACTTCATAGCCCACATTGCCGATCATGGGCATGGCCAGCATACGGTCTCCCCCCAGGGCGCCCAACCGGGCCCTCTCCATAATGGAGTAGCCATACTCCAGGCCGTACCCCAGGGCGGCAATGGTGGGGTCGATAACGATCTTATTCAAATCCAGGTTCATCTCATTGACCAGGATGTTCAGCTGCTTGCAGATGTTGATGTCGATGGGGGATTGGGCAATCAAGCTGTGCTTGTGGACCATGCAGGCGGCGGTGATGGACTTGTAATTTTCCTGTTCCGCCACGCCCAGGAGCAGGTTCTCCCCGGAGGCAACTTCCGCCACCAGGGGCATCACCTGGTTATCCTTTTCTCCCTTGCCGCAGCCCACAACGATCAGGGGCACGGAAACGGCCTTCAAAACCTCTTTGACGGTGTCGGCGCACTCTTCCGGCGTACGGTCCTTGCCGTCGGGATCCGCACCTTGCAGGCGCAGCAGGACCAGGTCCGCACCGTATTCATCCACACACTTTTTGGCCCAGGCGCCGGCATCACCATAGACATCCTTAAGGTAGGGGTCGAAACAGGGGTGCCATTCTTGCGGCGCCACATCCAGGACCTCCAGAGCTGCTATGGGGCGGTTGGGGATTTCCCCTTCAAAATGAAGAAACGCCAGGGTTGACTCCCCTCCTACCTTCAGGGTATGGGAACGGGTACCGCCCTCTTCCTTTGTGGCTCCCAGAACCACTTCGCTTACTTTGCTCCTGTACTTTTCTTTATGCAGGTTAAAAGCCATACAGGTTACTCTCCTTTCCTGATTATCAGTGGAATCCTAGGCAAAGTTTTCTTTTGCATACTTGGGAATGCCCGAGGCCTCCCTGGGGCCCACCAGAACTTCCCAGCCCCCGGTGCTTTCCTCCACGGCACCGCTCAATACCGCCACGTGTCCGGGAATGACCACCTTCTTATGGGCCAGTTTTTCTTCCACCCCCGCCTTCTTCATGGCTTCGGCGATGGAATCCCCCGTGAGCTTGCCGGCGGCCCAGGCAGTCAGCACGGAAACGCCGTCGGTATTGACAGCGATGATATAGCTGGGAACCTTGCTGGTCTCCACCTCTCCCTCCACGATGTAATAGGTGAGGGAGAAGTTGGTGGTGATATACAGGGGCGAATTCTCGTTAACATCGCCCACTTCGTACAGTTTGGCTTCCACCTGGATGGGCTTTTGGGGATCCGTAAAGAGGTTCTGCCTCCAGGAGAGAAGGGGTAGAATGTGCTGTTTTTCAGCTGTTTTCATGACCACAATCCCGGCATACTTGCTCAGGTACACCGCAGCCTGGGCGGCTTCCTCCAGGGGGTCCTCCTTGCTGGTAAAGCTGATGGTGGGGTACCCCAGGGGGCGGAAACGCTTCTTGACGGCCAGACGGCGAATCTGGGTCAGGTCCGCCAGAACCCTGGATGTCTGCCGCTCACCGGTATCAAGGACCAGTTCCTTGTAACCCAGGGCCACCACTTTTTCCACCAGGGCGGCGGTATCTTCCAACCCCTTGCCCTTGACGGCCAGGGGGCATCCCTTTTCCTTGGCCAGGGCGGTCATGGCTTCGTAGTTGTCGGCGGTAGCGGCATAGATCAGGGGCTTCTTTTCTGCCGCCGCTTCCAGGGCCCCGGCCATGACATCGGCATCCTCGGCTATCAGGACCATGACTTTATCAGTCAGGGCCGCTGTTTTTTCCACAGCAGCCTTGAATTTTTCGGCATCGCCGGAATCGTTTTTAACGGCCACCATATCGGTGATGAACTCCAGGCCCACCCTTTCAAAATCCAATTCCTTCACCTGGTTGACCTTGGCCTCCACATCCTCCTGGTCGCTGACCAGAATGGCCACCGCCGTGGGATGATAGAACTTCTTGTCATGACGGAAAAGTTCCGTCTCGTCTCCCAGTTCCAAAACCTTTTCTCCCGAACCCACTTTGACCAGTTTGATGGGAGGAGCGGAAGCGGAATCCAGGTTCTCCTTAGCAGCATCGCTGACATGGGGGCAGCTGTCCAGGGTAGCCTTACCGTTGGCCAGGGCCATGGCAAAGGCCAGACAGGTTGGGTACCCGCAGTCCTTACAGTTAGTCTTTGGCAGCTGTTTAAAAATTTCCAGACCTGTTAAACCCATAATTTCGGCTCCTTTCTTTAATCAATTGCCTGAGTGTAAAAGAAATCCCCCGGGGAATTTAAGGCGCCCCGGGCCGCCCTGCTTCTTTTTTAGAAAAGCATATCCATGGTCAGGGCCGG
>SLHK01000051.1 GCA_007136165.1 Syntrophomonadaceae bacterium | reverse complement strand
GCCCTCCTCTGCAGCCGTTTCCTTTTCGTTAAGCTCACGAATCAGGTCTTCGTCCAGCTGCCGGCGGTTTTCCGGGCTTAAAGGAATCTTCCAGTAGTCTTTTGGGCCGTTCATAGAGGTCCCTCCCCGCCCTCAGTATACCAAAAAAAAGAGCCTTACGACAGGTATTCTCGAAAGGCATGGCAGCCGACTGTTTTCTTCTAATAAGGAAGCACCGGTGTTAATTGGCCGTCAGGGCATTTTCAACCGCTTTCATAATGGCTTTACTGGTGGCGGTGGCGCCGGTAATAACATCCACCGGCAGGGTTTGCTCTTGGATAATTCGGGAAATTATCTGTTCGACGGGCCCGTCCAGATGGAAGCGCTGCCTCTGAAGCATGGCGATATCCGTCACCTGCTGGTCCTGTACGGTAACCTCTACCGTGTTGGACCAGCGGTAACCCCGGAATTCGCCCACATACGTCCCGTCTGGAATTTGGGAAAAATCCACTTCGCTGATAACCAGGTCTTCTGTTTCGCCCAGGCCGTGGGTGATGTACCCCATACCCCCCGATATGAAAACAATCAGGGCGCCAAGAACTATAAGGATAATTTTGAACCTTCTCGATCTCCGGGGCATAGCGTTCCTCCTGCCAGTTTAGTTTCCTGCAGAAATTATATCACAAGTTTCCCGTCCTGATAAGCCCCCTGCAAATAATGGCAGTGCCCGGCTTAAGGGCTCCCGCTACAAATCCTGCAAAAATGAAAGAATGCTTTCCCAAAACAACGGGTTCTCCTGCAGGGTGTTGTGCCCTTCCCCTTCCAGTATCTGCACGCTCTTGGGGCCTTTCCAGGCAGATACCAGACGGAAGGAGCGCTCAGGCCTGATAACCCGGTCCTCCCGGCCGATTATGGCCAGGAGAGGCGCTTCCAGCCCGGCCGCCTCATCAAAAACCTTGAAGGGATGCCTTATGAGGGATGACGGGAAAAAGGGAAGTTGATCCCGGGCTACCGCTGCAATACTGTCATAAGGGGAAATTAAAACTACCCCCCTGACCTCCCGGGCTGCGGCCAGGTACACGGCCACCCCGCTGCCGATGCTCCTGCCCATAACTACGACGCCCTGCCCTTCCACTTTTTCCCACGCCGCGGCCTGGTCATAAATAGCCAGGGCATCCCGGAAAAAAGCGTCCTCCCCCGGCCTGCCTTCGCTGAGCCCGTATCCCCGGTAATTAACGGCCAGGAGGGGCCCGGGGAGGAGGTGAGCCGTATCCAGCTGGTGGGAAACCTCTTCCCCATTGCCGCCAAAATATATGACCAGGGGGGCCTTATCCTGTCCCAGGCTTTCCACCAGCCAGCCGTGAAGGGTTACTCCATCACCTGTACTTATGCTAATTTCCTCCGCATGGGGGTAGTGTTCCCGGATATAGGCCAGCCTCTCAGGCCTGATGGGCCCTCCGGGAAAGAGGATTCTATCCTGGAAAAAATACAAGGCAGCAGTAAGCCCCACCACTGCTGTCAGGAGTGCCAGGAGGAGGTTTCTTATGCCCACAATCATAATCAGCCCTCCAGTGCCTTTGAGTTTAAACATCCCGGGGAAAGTTTTCCCCGGTAATCCTTTTCTCAAAAAAAAGTCTTTGGCTGGTTTCGACATTTTTATCCTATATCCCTGCCCCAAAATCCCGGCAAAAAAAAGCCTCCCCCGGGAGGGGAGGAAAAAGTTATTTGGTTAATCTTTTGTTTCTTCCCATTTGCTTAATTCCTGAAAGATCTGTTTTTCCTTGGAAAACAGCGCCTGAGCGGCCTGGTGCAGGTTTTGCCCCTCCTTGAATAACCCTTCCATCACCTTGACCACGTGAGGGTTTTTCTCGGTATAAAGGGTATAAATTTCACTTACCAGTTCCCTGCCAAACCTCAGGTTTTCCGGCAGCTTCCTGGTGATATTCCCCCCGGCCCAGATCAGGGTGGCCCGGGCTTTAAAGGTTTCAATGTTGGGGACCAGGGACTTGCATTTGGGGTAGTGGGATTTGTTCCAGATGTCCTGGCCGGCTAATTTCTCGCCGCAGGTCATGCACCGGACCCCCTTTTCGTACTCAAAAGCGAGACTGCCGTCCTCCTTCTTCACCAGCTTTAAATTCTTCATGCCATTCTCCTGTAAGTCCAGTTTCACACACTGCCTTTTCCCTGCCATCAGTTCTATGACTTCTCTGCTTTTCTCCCCCCTGAGGCGGGACGCAAAGGGGATATCCTCCCGGCAGGTCAGTTTGACCTGGCAGTGGTGCAGTATTTCCTCTCCCAGCATCTTTGATTTCCAACTCTCCAGGGGCCAGGTGAGGTCATCCCCCCCGGGAATCAGGTGAGCGGACCAGTTGAGAATCTCCCCCCCCTCCCTGAGAACCAGGAGCAGCCAGTGGGCCGAATGATTTTTCAGAGCAATTTTCTTTTTGAATTTTTTCTTGTCCACAAGGCCAACCCTGTCCTTTTTAAGGACAACTTCCCCTTCATAAAACCCCAGAAAGAAGGCTTCCAGGTTTACCTTGCGCCTGTTGACGTTTTTCAACTTTCCCGACAACAGGAAATGGGGGCTTCCCTTTCTTTTCACCACCCACTGTTTTACATAGGGGTCTTCTCTCTTCAGCTCGAAGACTTTTTGCGTGCCCGTATCCCGGGACTCCCGGAAAGGGTTCGGGAAGGTTCCGGAAACCCCTTCTTCCAGAATTTCCACCAGGTAACTGCCGGGGCTTAAGACCTTCCTGTCAGCGCGAATTGTCAGGTCTACCCGGGCTGCCTCCAGCTTTTTATCTACCAGGGGCGACCAGGGGTTCTGGAATTTCCACAGGCGGACTCTTTTATCGGCCTTTCCTTTCTCCTGCCATTTAATATTTAGATGTACCGTACCCCCGGGCAGTTCTTCGTGAAGGACTCGTATGTCCGAAGCTTCCCAGGAATATATGATTTTCAGGACGGGAACATCGGAGAGCAGCAGCTTTTTTTTGCCGCGAATGAGGTTCAAAAAGAAGATTTGCTCCCCCCCCTCGGGAGGTTTTAAACCTTTTAAAGCCATACGGAAGAGGCCTTTTTCCGCTTTTTGCACTTTTTCGTCCCGGGAGTTTTTCAGCACTCCCTTGAGGCTTCCCCGGCATGTGGCCGGCAGGGAAAACTCAATCCAGGCCTCCTCCGCCCCCTCCAAATCACCGTGCCACAGTTCGCCGCAATCCTGCTGCCAGCAGGAGAACTCTTCCAAACCCTCACCCTCCAGCCGCCAGCGAAGCTTGGGAACATTCAACCGCAGGTATAATTCCCGGGAACCTTTCTCCGTTTCCACCCGGGCGGCTATGGTTTCTTCTTCCACAGGGGCAAACAGCCGGTAGATGTCGGAACCTATTTTCTCCATTTCAACAGGGGCCGTTACATGAAGGTCGTGGATGCCCGGCAGTGTCAGGCTGACTGCGGCATAGCTGATCTCGTCACAGGGAGCATAGACGCTCCTGTTGAAATCCACGGAAAGATCCGACAAAACGGCAATTTTAAAGAGTTCTTCCCCAAAACGGGCATGCCGGGCCCGCAGGCTGTACAAACCCCGGGGTGTCCGGCCCAGGAGCTTTTCGTGGATCAGGGGAACCTCCGCCACTCCTTCCTGGATGTCTGTTATGTACAAAAGCTCTTTCAGCCGGAAATGCTGCCCTTCCCGGTCAGGGGCATCCAGCTTGACCAGGGAGAGGGACCAGCTCTCCGTATCCTTTTCCGAGAGAAGGGGCAGCCGTAAAGCCAGGGGAGGGGCCGTGTAAAGCTCCCTTTCTTCCAGCCAGGCCCCGGCCAGAAGCTGGCCGCCCCTCAGTTTCGGCTTTAAACTTCCTTTATCCTGCAGGGGGATCAGTTTCTTTTCTTCTCCCCTGGAAATAATGAGTTCCGTGTCGTCTGTGTTGGACAGGTCCAGGTAATAGAGGGTGTGTCCCTCCCCATAGCCCGGCACCTGCCGTTCCCCCACTATAGCCTTGTTGGCATCCAGGGTGTAGCCTTGACAAAGGATAAGCCGTACCCGCCGGCGGGGAAGTTCATCCAGTTTGATACGGCATCCCTGCTCATCAAAGACCAGATAAGGGGTATAGAGGTGCGGGCCCTGAACTTTCCAGGAGCCCATCACCTGGTACCCCGCCGCCAGGGTCACATGCATCACCGGAGCTATCAGTGGGAGCCGGAAATCAGAGGGGACCGTCTCCACCCAACCATCTCCCAGAAAGCGGCAGCGCACCGGGAAGGAGCCTTCCCCCATCCTGATGGTCACCGGGCTGCTGTCCTCGGGAAGCCGCATGACCTGACGGGGCACCCCCAGCCTTATCTCCCCTGCCTCCGAAAGAAACAGGTATGGGTCCCCCCGCCCGTCATAGGCCCTGCGGGGAATTCCTTCCTGAAACCTGTTTTCCCACCAGCCTTGCAGGAAGGTTTTTGCCCGTTCAGGCAGCCCGTTGTTCTCCGAAATGCGTCCAAAATCTGCCATATCCTCGGCAGCCTTCAGGGAATTGGACAAAAACATTTCTGCCCCCTGCCCCCCGTACAGCAGGTACTTCTGAACGGGTTCCTCCACGGAAAAAGGGAAGGACGGGCCGCAGCGAGTCAATTCCTTTTCCGCCTTTGCCAGCAGGTTTCGGCACAGCTGCAGCTGCCGCCGGGCGCCCCGGTACCTTCTGATGAGGTTTTTCCTTTTTTCCTCCGCTGCCTGGGGGCCTTTAAAACACAGCTCTCTTTCCAGCGCTGCTACTTCCCGGGCATCTCTTCTGCCTTCTTCCAGCAGTTCCATGCCCTTGATGTAGTCACCGCCCCCCAGGGCTTCGATATTTTTGACTGCCCCTTCCATTTCTTTATATATTTTTTCCTGCCTGGCATCCCTGACCCTGAGGGATTCATTTACCTTGTCCAGTTCCTTCTCGGCCTTTTGGGCTTCTCCCTTATTGGCCCGGGCCCTGGAAAGGGACTGCATGAGGACGGGCAGGGAATCATCCAGGGTTACGGGAACCCCACCGGAAAAACCCACCGCCGTTTCCCGGATGGTCCTTTCCTGCCCTGTAATGTGTTTCTTTAACTCCCGTACGTGTTCCCGCCGCATGCAGAACTCCTCATAGAGCTCTTTTAAGGCTGCCAACCTTTTCAGGTAATCTATAGGCGATTCCTCCAGCACATCCATCTTCAGCGGCAGGCCTTGCAGGCTGTCCCTGACCCCCTTTAAACCCGCCAGATATCCGCCCTGATGGCTGCTTTCCTGTTTTTCAACTCTATTTTTTCTCTTGACGAGGAAAAACCAGCCGACAATACCGGCAGCCCCCAAAGCAATGGCAGCTGTGGCTGCTGTTGAGGGGAAAAGCATGCCCGCCAGCAGCAGTGTCAGGCTCAAAAGGGCCAGGCCCCTTCCCTTCCCCGGCCGCTTTTGAGGTTCCCTGTCTTCATCCCTGCCCTCCCCGGGCCTTAGAGCTTCCAGGTCTCCCATTTTTTCTTCCAGTTCAAAAAGATCAACCCGGCGCAGGGCATCGCCATACTCAGGCTCCCACCCCCCCCTGAAGAGGTACGCAGCTTCCGCTTCCACCTCCTGGGAAAGTTTTGCCTCTTCCTTTTGCAGTTTATAGAAACCCCGCAGGGTTTTTTTCAGTTTCTGGTACTCTTTGATGGAGGACACCAGGTCATCAGCGTGGTGAATGAGCTTTTGGTCCTTTTTGGAATAGCTCTTTATTTTTGCCTTCAAAGCCTCTTTCCTGGCGGCCAGGACTCCCTTTTCCTCCTTAATCTCCGCCAGTTCCCGGTCCAATGACTCTTTAAACCCGGCAAAATTGTGGGGCAGCCCCAGGCTGCAGAGCCTTTCCACCAGGGGGTGTTTTTCCCGATACCTGGCCAGTTTGAAAACCTTCTCCCGTATATCGGCAATCTTCACCTTGATGCTGGCCTCCTTCTCCTCCAGCCGGCACAGCTTTAGCCTTACCTTTTCCCAGGCAAAATTGTTCTCCCGAAGCAGGGACAGCTCAAAAACAGCTTCTGCTTGTCCCAACACCTCTCTGGACCACATGGGAAGAACGATTTCGGAGAAATAGTTATCCAGGCAGCTGTCCGGTACCCCGCCGTGACCCAGTATGGCCGGCACTGCTTGAGGTTCGTCCAGGCTAAAAGCGGGCATTTTTTTCTGACGGAGAAAATTAAGGAAGAAATTTCCCCATTTACCCCGAAACCTGGGCCCCAACTTTCCGACAGAATTTTCCACAGCAGACCAATAATCCCCATTTTTATACCCGTTAAGACCGGTGGCCACCAGGAAAGAAGCCAGGCAGTAGGGATACCGGCCCGTGAGAAGGGCCGTCCCTCGGGCTACATTGTCGTTAAGAACATCAAAGAACATATTTCGCAATATTCTGACATCTTCAGGCAGTAAATTTGCCTCCCCCATGAGCCGGGCATCCGCCAGAAATTTTCTCAAGGTGGCTTCGCATTCGTCCAGATGCTGACAATTTTGCAACATACAAAACTCCTCCTTTGAGTATAAAAAATTCGACATTTATATATTCTACCAATGGATTGATTTTCCTCCATTTCCAAAAAAAAATATGGGAATTTTTTTAAAAAATTACGGAATTTTTGCAATGCCCTGCCGTTTTTCATCCCTTCCCTGTAAAACAGCGGGGGTTTCTGTTATACTACAGGTATGTTTACAAGTATTATTTTCGACTTCGACGGCACCCTGGTTGACTCCCGGGAAATTTTCCTTCTGGTATACCGGCGGCTGGCCTCAAAGTATCAACTTCCGGAACTGACCCCGGAAAAACTGGAAACACTAAAAGACCTGCCCATTGTGGACAGGTTTAAGGCCATGCGCTATCCCCTATACAGACTGCCCAGGGTCTACCGGGAAATGAAAAAAGCCTACCGGGAGCATCTTCCCTCCCTGCAGCCCTATCCCGGCATTAAGGATATCCTTGCCGCCCTGGCCGGCAGGGGTTACATTTTGCACATTCTCTCTTCCAACAGCCGGGAAAATATCGCCCAGTTTTTAAAAGTCCACCAGATAGATTTTTTCTCCGGCGTAACCTCATCCCCCGGCCTTTTCGGGAAACACCGGACTATAAACCAGTTAACCCGGGACTTCCGCATCAAAAAAAGGGAAGCCCTCTATGTGGGAGATGAGCTGCGGGATATTGAAGCCTGCAGGACGGCCGGTATCTCCATCCTGGCCGTTACCTGGGGATACGACTCCCCCGCCCTGCTTTCCCGGGGCAATCCCGACTTCATGGTGGACAGGCCGGAGGATATCCTGGAATTGCTGCCTCCCCTTTAAGCCCCAGGCGTCCCCGGCCGGGGCGCTGTTTTTATGCCCTCCTCCTCTTGATATACAACGACCATGCTATTAAAGCCAGAAAAACGGCTGCTCCCAGCCCCGCAAAAATTATTTCGAATCCGGGGGGTATAATCCGGGCCGCTGTCCTGTCAATAAAGTTTACCTCTTTTTTGGGGTAGGTGGAGAAGACCAGGTCCTCATGGGGAAGGCCTGCCAGGGAGGCGGTATAAACCCCCTGTTCCGCCGCCTCCAGGGGGATGCTGCTTTCAATGATGTAAGGGGCGGAGGGGTTCAGTTCTATATGGATATCCAAATGGCCGAATTCTTGAAAGTTTCTGGCGGGATTAAGGATATAGGCAAAGGTGTTTATATAGGAACTGGACCGGCTGCGGTCGATGGTGGCGAAGAGAGGGTAAGTAACCACCAGGTTCGTTGACCCCCGGGGCTCCATTTCCACCTCAAAAAGAAACACCGACAGATTGTTTCTGTAAAAGACATTTTCCAAAACCATTTCGTGGGAAAACACATGCTGCTCGATAGAGAAGAAATAGTCCACCTGTTCCACATACGTGGCATACATGCCTTCCAGGTCTCGCTGCTGTAAATACCATGGTTCTCCCGTGCCGGCGATGCGGTCGCGAATGAATTCCCCGGCTATGACCGCCCTCTTTTCCAGCAAATCATAGGATTCAACCTCAAGGTTTTCCAGGGTATCCTCCCCCAGGACCAGGATATAGCCCTTCTTTCCCAGGGAATAGTTGCTGACATAGGCAGACACGGTGCATTTGCCGCCGCTCATCCCTCCGATCCCCGTCAGTTCACCGAAGATTAAGGCCCGGCTCTTATCCGGGTCCACGGTGAAGTTTATCCTGACTTCCCGGTCTAAAGGTTCTCCAAAGGTTATTTCGTAGAGGGCGGCGGCAGCGGTATCGTCAAAGGCTGCGGCCGTGTACCGGGGCTCGTTAAGCCTGGCCAGGATGGCGTCCATCTGCACCTGCTCCATAAAGCCTTCCGGGTCCCTGAGGTAATCCCGCACCTCCACATGCCCCCCGCTGTATAAGCGGTAGTCCAGGGGCTTCCCGTCCAGGGAAATGAACGCTCCCGGAGAGCTGTATCCTTCACTGACGAAAGGGAAGACCATGGGCACCGTCACATGCTCACCGGAGGTATTTTTCAGGTAGTAGCCGGCCGTCACCCGGGCCTCGTCCGCCCTTTGCGGGTCCATTTGAAAAGTCAATTCTTCCCTCTCCACGGCTATGGGAGAATCCTCCCCGGGGGCAATGCTGAAGGCCGGGTAATTCTCCAGGTATACGGGGCCCGCATTGGCATATGCCGCAGTGGGAATTAACAGAAAGCACAGTACCACCAGGACTGCCCCTTTCAGCTTACAGGCCGCACCTTCCTTCCTTCGACGTAATCTTATCACCCCAATCCCCTCCTTATATTTTCTATAGTAATGCGAGTGTACCAGCAGACTAAAACACTTTCCACGCTATCACAGCCCCAAAGATATTGCAATTAACACCCTGTTAAAATTTTCTTAATTATTGTTAATAGAAAAGCTAATAATAAGAGGATTTAGCTGCTATAAGGGGAAAAGTAAAAGGAAAGGATAGGAAAGGAGTTCGCCTATGAAAGAAAAAATAGCTTCAGTTATGAATTTACTGAAAGAACATCAAGTGGACTTTGCAGATGTGCGGGTCCACGACATCAAAGAAGAAAGTTTTGCCACTGAAAACCGACGGGTACAAACCATGTCCGCCTCCCGGACCAGGGGATACGGTATCCGGGTTTATCTGGACGGCTCTCTGGGCTTTGCCGGCTCCCAGGACTTCGACAGCATGGAAGAAACGGCCCTGGATGCCCTGGCCATCGCCCGGGCCAGCCGTTTAGCCCAAAAAGACCCCGTCAAGCTCTCTCCCCGGGAACCGGTAACGGACCATTATCGAACTCCCATTCATCAGGATCCCTTTGCCGTTTCCAAAAAAGATAAACTGGACCTCCTCTTTGCCGCGGAGGAAGCCATGGGCAAGGCAGAGCCGAAACTGTTCAAGACGGCCGGTTACATGGAATTTCGCCGGGAGGACAAGGTTTATGCCGACACGGAAGGCTCCTACATCACCCAGGAACTCTACCAATCCGGAGGGGGCATGGAGGCCTTCGCCTCCGACGGGAAGGACCTGCAGCGCCGCTCCTTCCCCGCCAGCTTCAAGGGGAACTACGCCACCAGCGGTTACGAGTTCGTCCAGGGCCTGGGATTGGTTGAAAACGCCCCCCGCATAGCCGGGGAGGCCATGGCCCTGCTTCAAGCGGAAGACTGCCCCTCCGGTTTCTTCGACCTGGTTATCGACAGCTCCCAGATGATGCTGCAGATCCACGAAAGCGTGGGCCACCCCATCGAGCTGGACCGGGTCTTCGGTTACGAGGCAGGGTATGCCGGCACCAGCTTTTTAAACCCCGGCATGGTGGGCTTTCAATACGGTTCTCCCCACGTCAACATTGTAGCCGATGCCACCTGCCCCGGCGGCCTGGGCACCTTCGGTTACGACGATGAAGGGGTAAAAGCCCAGTCTGTACCCATAATTACCGCCGGCCGCTTTGAGAATTTCCTCTCCTCCCGGGACACGGCCGTCAAGCTGAACCAGCCCTCCAACGGCACTTCCCGGGCCGACGGTTGGGACAAGATACCCATAGTGCGCATGACCAACATCAACCTCTTACCCGGCGACCTGGAGCTTGAGGATTTGTTTGCCGGCATTGAGTACGGGTTTTATCTGAGCACCAACAAGAGTTGGAGCATTGACGACAAGCGCCTGAACTTCCAGTTTGCCACCGAGACCGCCCACGAAATAAAAGACGGAAAACTGACGGGGAAAATCTTCAAGAACCCCATCTATACCGGTATTACCCCCGAGTTTTGGAACTCCTGCGATGGTGTGGCCAATAAAAAACACTGGAAACTGTACGGGACCCCCAACTGCGGCAAGGGCCAACCCATGCAGGTTGCCCGGGTGGGCCACGGCTCCTCTCCTGCCCGGTTTAGAAAGGTAAAGGTAGGTGTAGCCGATGTTAAATAAAGAAACTGCTTACAGCATTATAGACATAGCCGTGGAAGAAGCCAAAGGATACGATGCCCGAATTTTAGTCCAGGGAGGGACAGAAGCTTTAACCCGCTTTGCCAATTCGGAAATCCACCAGAACGTGGAAGTTACCCAAATGAAGGTAACCATTGTCATATCCCAGGGGAAAAAAAGGAGCCGGATAGAGACGGACCTGTGCACGGCAGAAGGGGTACGGGAGGGCGTCCGGGAAGCCATCGCCAACCTGGATTTCCTGCCGGAAGGCGAAGAAGAACCGCCCCTGGTGGAGACCCCCGGCGAAATAGAGAAAGTTGACCTGGACCCCGACCTGGAAGAACAATACTCCCGGGAAAACCGGGCCCGCCTCCTGGGTGAAGCCATTGCCACCCTGGAGGAAAATTACAAGGCTTACGGTACCCTTACCTACAAAAAACTCTTGATAGCTGTGGGGAACTCCCGGGGAATCAAGCGCTTTTTTCTGGGGAACAATGTCAACTTCACCGCCCTGATTTCTTCCGGCAGCGGGGGCTCCGGTTATGCCGATGATCAATCCAACCGGGCAGCCCACCTGGATATACCGGCAGCCTTTGCCCGGGCCTACCGGAAGGCCAGGTT
>SLHK01000102.1 GCA_007136165.1 Syntrophomonadaceae bacterium | reverse complement strand
CCCGGGAGGGCCCTGTATCCCTTTTGCGGGTAGACCTGCAGGAATCTCACCGCTACCATGTCCGCCGCAGCCTGGACCACGGGGCCCTGGTGCCCATGCTCTACCTGAAGGAAGCCGGGGTGAAGGCCAAATACGTGAATATAACCTTTGGCCTCTACCCCTATGGGGACCTGTACGAACTGGGCTATGCTGTACAGCAGACGGCCGCAGCCTTGAACCGGAAGGTAGTGGTCCTGGCCAGCGGCGACCTTTCCCACTGTTTGATTCCCGGGGCCCCCGGCGGCTTCCGGCGGGAAGGGAAGGTTTTTGATGAGACTTTGGTAGAAATCCTGGCGAAAGGCACCCTGGAAGAGCTGTTTTCCCTGGACCCGGATTTGATTGAAAAAGCGGGGGAATGCGGCTTCCGCTCCCTGGTTCTGGCCCTGGGGGCCCTGGAGGGCCGGGAGTTTACCCCCCGGATCCTCTCTTACGAGGGCCCTTTCGGAGTGGGTTATCTGGTGGCCGCCTTTTCGCCTACGGGGCAGGAGACCCCTTCCCTGCTGGATAAACTGCGGTCCGCAGAGGAAAAAGGCCTGGCCCGGGCCAGGAAGGCTGAGAGTTTTCCCGCAGCCCTGGCCCGGAAGACCCTGGAAACTTATGTGCGGACAGGGAAAAAACCCGACCCTCCCCCGCCGGCGGAAATGCCCCCGGAGTTCCGGGGGAAGGCAGGGGTATTTGTGTCCTTAAAGAAAAAAGGCCAGCTTAGGGGCTGCATCGGCACCACGGAAGCCACCGCCGCAAATATTCCCCGGGAAATCATGCAAAACACCATCAGCGCCGGCATCCGGGACCCCCGCTTCCCCCCCGTTGGAGCCCATGAACTGGAGGAGCTCAGCTATTCCGTGGATATTCTGGGGGAGCCGGAAGAGGTTCAAGGCCTTGAGGATTTAGACCCCGCCGCCTATGGGGTCATTGTGGAAGCCCGGGGGAAGAGAGGGCTGCTGCTCCCGGACCTGCCCGGGGTTGACACTGCCGGGGAACAGGTGGGGATTGCCTCCCGGAAGGCGGGCATTAAGGAGGGGGAGCAGGTCAGGCTTTACCGCTTTAAGGTGGACCGGTATTACTGACGGTAACCCGGGGGCATATATTCTTTAAAGGACGGCTGATGCCAATGCACGAGGCTCTCTTTTACAAAAAGGCTGGGGCGGGCGGCGCCTTAACCTGCCTCCTGTGCCCCCAGGCCTGCCGCCTGGGGGAGGGGGAGCTGGGGCTGTGCCGGGTCCGCCGGGTCGAGGACGGCCGCCTGTATTCCCTGAACTACGGCCGGGTGGGGGCCATGGCCCTGGACCCCATAGAGAAG
Organism: Syntrophomonadaceae bacterium; assembly: GCA_007136165.1. Taxonomy (GTDB): domain Bacteria; phylum Bacillota; class Dethiobacteria; order PWVN01; family PWVN01; genus PWVN01. The sequence continues at coordinate 1,447 of SLHK01000102.1, read as the reverse complement.
AAACCCCTGTACCACTTCTACCCCGGCTCCTGGATCTTTTCCCTGGGGACGGTGGGCTGCAACCTGGCCTGCGGTTTTTGTCAGAATTGGCAGCTGGCCCGGGGAGAGTCCCGGCAGGCCACATCCCTAAGTCCCGACGGCCTGATCTCCCTTCTTACGGAGGAGAAAAGCCTGCGGGAGCAGCTGGGGGTGGCCTATACCTACGCGGAGCCCTCCGTCTGGTACGAGTACATCCGGGAGTGCGCCCCCCGGGTGCGGGACCTGGGAAAAAAGAATGTCCTGGTGACCAACGGTTATATAAACCCGAAACCTTTAGAAGAGCTTTTGCCCTGGATTGACGCCATGAACATTGATGTCAAGGCTTTCCGGGAAGACTTCTACCGCCGCCACTGTGCCGGCAGCTTAAAGCCTGTCCTGGAGACGGTCCGGCGGGCCGTGAGCCGCTGCCACGTGGAAATCACCTGCCTGGTCATTCCCGGTGAAAACGACAGCCTGGAGGAAATCGCAAGCCTGGCCCGCTGGCTGGGGGAATTGGGCAGGGATATCCCCCTGCACCTATCCCGCTATTTTCCCAATTACAAACTGGACACTCCCCCCACACCTCCCGCCACCCTTAAGGCGGCCGGGGAAACAGCCCGGAAATACCTGAACTATGTTTACCTGGGGAACCTGCCCGGGGAGGAGGGCTGTCACACCCGCTGCCCCTGCTGCGGCTGCCTTCTCATTCACAGGCGGGGATATACCGTAAAGGACTATCTTTCCGGGGGTTTTTGCCCCGAATGCGGCCATGAAGCGGCGGATGCTTTTCGGTTTTCATAAAAATTGTTTTTAGCCGAATATCTCTTTTAAGGGTATCTCCAGGCCCTCAAAAATGGTTGACTTGATGGTATCTCCTGCTGCTGCCATGTTAAGATCTTCGATATCCCTTTCCTGTGAAAAGGAGTATTGGGTTATTTTTTTCCCGGCCGGATCTACGATCCAGTATTCCTGAACACCGCTTTTCATGTACAGGTTTAATTTTACCGCCATATCCTTACCCTTGGTGGATGGGGACAAGACTTCCACAACCAGAGCCGGTACCCCCTCATACCTGTTGTCCTCGCTGACCTTATCTTCGTCACAGATAACCACAACATCCGGCTGGACCACATTGGGATCTTCTTCGAACTTGACGGCAAAGCCGAACAGCCGTACATCCAGGGGCGCTGTCAAAGACCGACAGGGCTTATCCCTGAAATAATTATAAAAACGGCCCGATATTTCATTTACTACAACCTGGTGGGTAAACCCGGGTGAAGCCAAAAGGTAGATTTCACCGTCGATGAGTTCATACCTCTGGTCCGATGAATTAACCAGGTCCATGTATTCTTCGTAGCTGATTTTCCGGTAAGTTTTATACTTTTTCGACTCTTCGTGGACAAGGAAAAAATCAGGTTCGCGGTAATGG
>SLHK01000064.1 GCA_007136165.1 Syntrophomonadaceae bacterium | reverse complement strand
TCCCTGCACAGGGAGCGCCTTGTCCCCTTCGGGCCCCGGACCATGGATTTAGATATCCTCTTTTTTGGGGAGGAGATAATCAGGGAGGAGGACCTCACCGTCCCCCACCCCCGCCTGCTGGAGCGGGCCTTCGTGCTGGTGCCCCTGGCGGAGATTGCTCCCCGCTTCAAGCATCCCCAAACAGGCCGGACGGCGGCGGAGCACCTGAAGGAACTGGGAGAAATTCAGGGGGTCTCAAAGTTCAGCCCCCCGGCGGGAGGTGCGTCATGAAGCTGGGCGCCCATATTTCCATCGCCAGGGGGCTGGCCTTAGCCTGCCGGAGGACGGAAGAAATCGGCGGAACCACCTTCCAGTTCTTTACCAGGAACCCCCGGGGCGGCAAGGCCCGGGATATAAGCCGGGAAGAAATAGAAGAACTCACAAAAATACGGCGGCAGAAAGGCATCGGCCCCCTGGTGGGCCATCTGCCCTATACGGTAAACATGGCGGCAGAGAAAGAGCAGGTATACGAGTTTGCCGCCGCCATGGTGGAGAAGGACCTGCGGCGGGCCGAGGCCATGGGGGCGGAGTTTGTGGTCTGCCACCCGGGCAGGCACGGGGAGCGCCTGGAGGGGCTCAAAAGGATAACCCTGCTGCTTGAGGAGCAGCTGGCAGGCTTTTCGGGCCGCTGCCTCTTTCTTCTGGAAACCATGGGGGGGCACGGCTCGGAAATCGGCACCCTGGAGGACCTGGGCCTTATTTTTTCCGCCCTGGGAAGCCCCGGCAGCCTGGGAGTGTGCCTGGACAGCTGTCACCTCTTTGCCGCCGGCTGGGACCTGCGGGAGGCGGCGGGCGTGGAAAAGCTGAAAGAGGCGGCGGAGAAGGCCTTTGGCCTCCAGCGGGTCAAGGCCTTTCACCTCAACGATTCCCTCCACCCCCTGGGGAGCGGCAAGGACCGGCATGCCAGAATAGGCCGGGGCCATATCGGCCTGGAAGGCTTTCGCAATATTGTTAACGACCCCTTTTTCGCGGGGCTGCCCCTGATTTTGGAAACCCCTGTGGATGATTACAAGGAGTACGGCGAGGAAATCAGGGAGCTTCTGCAGCTGGTGAGGGAATAAGAGGGAGGGGAGATGGGGGATGGGAAAAACCTTGATCGTCCACAACCCGGCGGCGGGCCCTTTGAAAATCCCCGGGACCCTGGATTATATCCAGGATTACCTGAGGAAGAGGAATCTGCAGGCGGCCCTCTTAAGCACCCCTTTCCCCCGGGAGGCCCTTTACAGGCGCCTGCAGGAGGGGGCAGACCGGGTCCTGGTGGCGGGAGGGGACGGGACTTTGAACATGGTGGTCAATTACCTGATGGACTGGCCGGAGCCGCCCCCCCTGGGGGTTCTGCCCCTGGGAACGGCCAATGATTTTGCCCGGGGGCTGGGGATTGAGAGCGTCGCCGCCGGGTTGGAAAAGGCCTTTGGGGGAGAAATCATCCATGTGGATGTGGGAAGCCTTTTCGGGCGCCACTTCATTAACGTGGCGGCGGGGGGCTTTTTGTGCGAAGTGGCCCACGGCACCGACCGCAGGCTCAAAAAAACCCTGGGGCGCCTGGCCTATTACCTGAAGGGTCTGGTGGAGCTTTCAGCCGTTGAACCGGCAGAAGTTCAGGTGAAGGTGGACGGCCGGGAGGTTTTTGCCGGGAAAATCTTTCTTTTCCTGATTCTGAACAGCCCCAGGGCCGGCAATTTTCCCCGCCTGGCCCCCCATGCCTCCCCCGACGACGGCAAAATGGACCTGCTAATCATCAAGGAATGCCCTCCCCCTGAGTTGATGGGAGTCCTGTTGAAGGTCCTCTCGGGCCGCCATATCCAGGACCCCAATATCCTGTACAGGAAGGGGGAGGCCTTTCACATGGCAGGCCCCCGGGAAATGGTCACGGACCTGGACGGGGAAGAGGGCCCTTCCCTGCCCTGGCAGGTGGAAATTCTCCCCCGCCGCCTGAAATTCCTGCGGTGACGGCGGTTAAAACCTGTATTCAACCCCGTACCCTCCGGCGGGGTATGCCCAGCGGATATTGTCTCTGGGGCAGATCATCAGGGACGCGCCGCACTCCAGGCACTGCCGGTAGCGGATTTCCAACTCCCTCTTGTCTTCCCGCCACCAGTAGACCCCCGAGGGACAGATGAAGGTGCAGGGCTTTTCCCGGCACGTGCGGCACGTTTCCCGGTCTTTTATGGAAATGTGGCTGAAACCGTGGGGCTTGATGACGGTATCCTTGTATTTAAAGGTGTCCGGCACGGCTACACACTCCAATCCTTAAGGCCGTAATAGAGGTCCCCCAGGGTTTTAAAGGGATTTTGCATATCCCGGGCCGTGGCGGCCATTTTGGCGATTTTTTCCGTGTCCCGGGCCATTTCCACGCTAAAATATTCATAGGCCAGGCGGTTTACAGTGCGGCTCAAGATAAAATCGGCGTCGGGGTTTTTGGCAAAGTAGCCGGAAGTCCCGGGGCTTCTTTTTATGTCTTCCATAAAAAATGAGTTCTTTAATTTCCGCTGGTAGTCGGAGAGGGTCTTTTCCGAACTGTCCCCCCGGGCCCTGGCCAAAAGGGCCGTCTCGGCCGCATACATGCCCGAGAGCATGGCCAGGTCTATGCCCCGGCGGCCGCTGACCATGGTGGCCGTGTCGCCCGCCAGCATGAGGCCGCCGGCGAAGTATTTCGGGGCAGCCCTAATACCTCCTTTGGGGACGATACCCGCCATGTATTCCTGGCGGGTGCCGCCCTGGACCAGGGGCTTTATGAGGGGGTGCTCCTT
>SLHK01000187.1 GCA_007136165.1 Syntrophomonadaceae bacterium | reverse complement strand
TACAAAAGCCGCCAGGGGGCCTACAGCTTTGAAGTGGACAGCCATATGAAAGATTTAATCAAGAGCAACCTGGTGGAAAAAGACCGCCTCTCTCCCTCCCGGGAGGGCCGGGATTTCTACTACCAGGTGGCGTCCCTGCTGCGTTACGAACTATTCCCCGACCACTGCAGCCGGGTGGCGTCCCGGTACCAGGACCAGCTCTGGCGGGTTAACCACGAGGTTTTTTTCCACCCCCTCTTCCGCAAAGCCAGGCCGGGCCGCAAGATCAGCATCTAGCCCAAAGGTTTTGCGTCAAAAAGGAGGAAATAAGCTCCCCTCTCACGAAATAATTCCCCCGAAGGGAAATTATCCCTCCAGGAGGGAGAAATGCCCGTGAAGTTCACTTTGCTAAAAGGCGGATGCCTGGTTGACCCCCTGCAGGGAATCCACGGTTTAAGGGATATCCTGGTGGCCGGGGGAAAGGTTGCTGCCGTGGGGCCTGCCCTCGGGGAAGGCTGCTTTCCAGGCCTGGACCCCGCGTCTTTTAAAGAGAAGGTAGAGGAAGTGGATGTGTCCGGCCTGGTGGTCCTGCCGGGCCTCATCGACCTCCACGTCCACCTGAGGGAGCCGGGCCAGGAGGAAAAGGAAACCATCGAGAGCGGCTGCGCCGCCGCCACCGCCGGGGGAATTACTTCTCTAGCCTGTATGGCCAACACGGACCCGGTGGTGGACAATGCGGAAGGGGTGGCTTATATCCTGGGAAAGGTGCAGAGCCTTAAGCTAGCCCCCAGGGTATATCCCGTGGGCGCCCTGACCCGGGGGCTTGAAGGGGAGGAACTGGCGGACCTGGAACCCATGGCGGAGGCCGGGGCAGCGGCCTTCTCCGACGACGGCAGGTCCCTTTGCTCCGCCGCCCTGATGGCCCGGGGTTTGGAGGCAGCCTTGAGGCTGGGCAAAAAGGTTTTCAGCCACTGCGAAGAACCCGGCCTGACCCGGGGGGTTATGAACGAGGGGGAGGTGTCCCGGCGCCTGGGCTTACCCGGGAGCCCGGCCACGGCGGAAGCTTTGATGGTGGCCAGGGACCTGCTTCTCTCCGCCCATACAAAGTGCCCCCTGCATATTCAGCATGTCAGCACCGCTCAGGCTGTGGACCTGATTGCCTGGGCCAAGGATAAAGGCTACCCCGTGACGGCGGAAGCCACTCCCCACCACCTGCTCCTGTCGGAGGAGGCGGTGGAGGTGTACGGGGCCAATGCCAAAATGAGCCCTCCCCTGCGGCACCGGGCCGACGGGGAAAGGCTGATCCGGGGTTTAAAGGAAGGGGTTATCGACTGCATTGCCACAGACCACGCGCCCCATACCGCCGGGGAAAAGGCCCGGGGCCTTGCCGCCGCCCCCTTCGGGGTGGTGGGCCTGGAGACGGCCCTGCCCGCCCTTATTACCGGGCTGGTGGAAACGGGGATTTTGACCCTGGATGAACTGGTGGAGCGCTTTTCCCTGGCTCCTGCCAGGATTCTTGGTATTCCCGGCGGCACCCTGTCCCCGGGCTCGCCGGCGGACATAACCGTGGTGGACATGCAGGAGAGCCGGGAGGTTAAGGGGGAGGACTTTCAATCTTTGGGAAAAAACACCCCCTTCGAGGGGAAAATTTTAAAGGGCTGGCCCGTTATGACCGTCCTGGGTGGAAACCCGGTGCCCTTGAGGGCAGAGAACAGAAAAAGGAGGGGCGGCGGTGCCTGAGCAGATGAGGGGAGTAATTATCTCCCATACCCCCCTGGGGGAAGAATACAGGGAATTGACGGTCCGGGCCCGGGGAATGCCTCCCGCCGAGCCCGGCCAATTTGCGGGCCTTAAGGTTTCGAAAACCCGGGACCCCCTGCTGCGGCGGCCTTTGAGCATATACGACCAGGGGCCGGGGGATGGGATGCTGCGGTTCCTCTACAGGCTGGCAGGTAAGGGGACCCGGCTTCTGGCGAATTTCCGGGAGGGGGAGGATGTTGATTTAATTGCTCCCCTGGGCCGGGGGTTTTCCCTGGAAGGTTTGACCCCCAAAAGCCGGGCCCTGCTGGTGGCCGGCGGGGTGGGGGCCGCCCCCCTGTATTTTTTGGCCCGTAAATTACAGGAAAAAAAAGTTCCCATAACCTTTATCCTGGGGGGGCAGCGGGCGGCTGACCTGAGCTTTCGCGGGAAGATAGCCGCTGCCCTGGGGGAAGGCCTGGCCATCACCACGGAAGACGGCAGCCTGGGGCGGCGGGGCCTGGTTACCGGGCCTTTGCGGGATTTGCTGGGGGAAAAACAGGGGTTTAACAGCCTGCACATCTTTGCCTGCGGGCCGGGCCCCATGCTGCGGGAAGTGGCCCGCCTGGCCCGGGAGATGGGGGAATTTCCCCTGCAGGTTTCCCTGGAGGCAGTCATGGCCTGCGGATTTGGGGCCTGCCTGGGATGCGTGTGCCCCGCCGACGGGGAGGAAGGTTCAGAGGCCTACAGGCGGGTCTGCAAAGAGGGGCCTGTCTTTTTTGCCGGGGAGGTGGAACTGTGAAGGATAGGCCTGATATGACGGTGAAAATAGGCGCCTTGACCCTGGCCAACCCCGTGCTGACGGCATCGGGCTGCTTTGGCTTCGGGGAAGAGTTTAAAAACTTTTTCGACTTAAATACCCTGGGAGCCATCGTGGTGAAGGGGACCACTCTGAGGCCCCGGGCGGGGAACCCGCCCCCGCGGCTTAAAGAAGTGCCGGCGGGGCTTTTAAATGCCATCGGCCTGCAGAACCCGGGGGTGGACCGGGTAATAGGGGAGGAACTGCCTCGCCTTAAGGGGGT
>SLHK01000073.1 GCA_007136165.1 Syntrophomonadaceae bacterium | reverse complement strand
GATAGACAAAGATTTCGGAACTGACTAATCATATTAAAAACAGCAGGCAGAAAGGATGTTTTGATGTCAGTTAAAGATAGAAGTTCTCTGAGAAGAGGAGTGTATGTCTCGCTCTTCCAGGGCAGGCAAGGGTTTCCCGGGTGGTGGCGAATTGTACTTTTTAGTAATTCCAGGAGGGATCCCAATGGGTAAAAAAACGTCTATACAGACTACCCCGCAAGGCCCCTATGTGGTCAGTGGCCTGGAGAAAATTACCGAGGCAAACAGCAACAGCTTCAAACTGGATGACCCCACCATCGCCCTGTGCCGCTGCGGGAAGTCCCGGACCAAGCCCTTGTGCGATGGAACCCACGGCAAAATCCAGATCAGAGACGAAAAAAGCCAGGACCGGGTGTCCAGGAAGCTGGAAAGCTACCAGGGAAAGGAAATCACCATCCACGATGACCGGGGCATCTGTTCCCATGCCGGTTTTTGTACCGATGGATTGCCCAGGGTATTCAGAATGGGAGTGGAACCCTGGATTGACCCGGACGGGGAAGAGAAGGAGAAGATTATCGAAACCATCAGAAAATGCCCCTCGGGAGCCTTAAGCTATTCCATCGATGGGGTCAAATACGATGCTTTCTCCGAAAGGGTTCAGATCGTTGTAACAGAAGACGGCCCTTACGCCGTTAAGGGCAATATAACCCTGGAGGATGAGGATACACCCCAAACTGAAGACCATTATACCCTCTGCCGCTGCGGCCATTCCAAGAACAAGCCATTTTGCTCCGGGCAGCACTGGTACGAGAAGTTTTCCGACGATGGGAAGGTGAAACAAACCGCCCCGGGATCTATGGACAGGGATCCCTTCGATAACAAGATGGAGGCCATTCAAAAGCTGGCCCGGACGGGCAAAAGCGAGAATTCGGCCATGCGCACCCTGGAGACCTTTCCCGATTTCAAAACCCTGGTGTTCAAAGGGAGCCAGCTTTCCAGGATGCCTCTGAATGAAGACGAGGAAGTGAACCTGAAGACGGTCATCGGGAAAAAGGCCAGGAAACCCCTGGAACTGGAGGTTCCCTTTTATGTTTCCCACATGTCCTTCGGCGCCCTTTCGAAGGAGGCCAAGGTGACCCTGGCCAGGGGAAGCGCCCTGGTGGGCACGGCGGTGGGTTCGGGGGAAGGGGGTATGCTGCCCGAATCCAGAAAGGCGGCAGAAAAGTATATTTACGAACTGGGTACGGCAAAGTTCTCCCATGACGAGGAAAGCATGAAACAGGCCGATGCGGTGGAAATAAAGATTGGCCAGGGAGTCAAGCCGGGCCTGGGAGGGCACCTGCCCGGGGGGAAAGTGACACCGGAAATAGCAAAAATCCGCAAGCTGAAGCCGGGCGAAGACTCCGTCTCTCCGGGAAGGTTCGCAGGGGTTGACAGCATCGAGGACCTGAAACAACTGGTGGCCAAAATCAGGGAGTTGACGGGAGGCGTGCCGGTGGGTATTAAGATGGCGGCAGGCCATATTGAGGAAGATCTGGCCCATGCCTTGATGGCCGACCCCGATTTTATTACCCTCGACTGCCGGGGAGGGGCCACCGGCTCTTCACCCAAGTTCTTAAAGGATAATGTGGGGGTTCCGGCCATTTTTGCCACCAGGCGGGCCCGCAGGTTCCTGGACAAGATGGGCAGCAGGGTTACCCTGTGTGTGACAGGGGGGTTCAGGGACGGCTCCGATATCGCCAAAGGCCTGGCCCTGGGGGCCGATGCCGTCGCTCTGGCCACGGCTTCCATGATCGCCATCGGCTGCCTCCAGTCCAGGGTTTGCCACACCGGCACCTGCCCCGCGGGAATTGCCACCCAGGACGAGGGCTTAAGAAAACTCTTTAACGAAGAAAAGGCCCTGCGCATGTTCACCAACTTCTATAAAGGCACGGCCAGGGAGCTGAAAATCTTTGCCCGGTCCAACGGCAGAAGGGATATCCACAGCCTGGACGTTTCCGATTTGATGACCACCAGCAACGAGGTTTCCTTGAATACAGACATAGAGCATGTTTGATGTCCTTGTGGTTAGACAAGCCCTGGAGCGGCCTGGAAGCTTCGGGGCTTAATCCTTTATTGCGACACGAACCACCAACTCTTTAAAAATCCACCATCCCCGCATGAAGATTTTGATACGGCTTTGAGCCATTTCTTCGTCCAGATAGAGCTTCAAACCCTCGTAATCTACCTCCCGGTATTTTTCCAGACTGCTTTTGGGCTTTCCTGCATACACGGCAGGAACTCGGGAGTAGTTTTTTCAACACCCCCCGCTGTCCATCATGTACAGGGTGGCATAGCCTGACTTTTTTAACATATAATCTTTTGCTTCTTCTGAAATGTTGATGTTCATCAACGGCACCCTCTCTTTGAAATTATTTTTTCCCGTAGTATTTTTCCTTGATTTTGACCGGGTCCACCTTCAGCCTGAAGGCAATCAAGGCATAGATTATGAGGGAAAGAGTTCTCCAGGGATTTTCCCTGTCGAATTTGCGGCTGCTGCTCAAGATCGGGCCCGGTAGCAGAACCGTCCTGCCCCAATTTTTGAGGCGCCGGGAGAACTCCACGTCGGTCATGATGGGGAGATCGGCAAAACCGCCCATCTTTTGAAAAACAGCGGAGCGGACAAAAATACCCCTGTCACCAAAATAGGTGCCTGTCAGGCGGCAGTACAGATTGCCCCCCCAGGATAATAGGCGGTAAAAAGGTCGATGGCCGGCAACCTCCATGGTGAAGGCACCTCCCGCCACCCTGGCCGGCAGGGCCTCAAGGCGGACAACCGAG
>SLHK01000036.1 GCA_007136165.1 Syntrophomonadaceae bacterium | reverse complement strand
TGGGCGGTCTGGCCTTTGCCATACTGTTTTTTTGAGGAGGTAAAGCCTTGTATTCATTAAATTTTGAGTTGATTTTTAAGATAGCGGCCATAGGCATCGTCATTTCCATCCTAAACGTGGTTTTAAAGCAGGCGCAGAAAGAAGAACAGGCCCAGATGCTCACCCTGGCGGGGGTGGTTATTGTCCTCATGCTGGTGATACAGCTTATCAGCGAACTATTCACCAATATCCGCACCATCTTTAACCTTTACTGAGGAGTCAGGGGAACATGGAAATTTTTCAGGTGGTCATCTTTTGCTTTTCCGCCGTCATTATCCTCCGCCTGTTGAGACAGGAGGGGTATACGGGCTATGCCGTCCTGCTATCCACCGTGGTGGGCATCCTGGTCTTTTTATTTGTGGTCAATCATTTAAGAACGGTGCTGACGGCCCTGGCGGACTTGACGGCGGGGGCCCAGGTGAATTTTCTCTTCCTGGACACTTTACTGAAGGTGGTGGGTATAGCCTACATCGCCGAGTTTGGTTCCCAGGTCTGCAAGGATGCCAATGAAGAAATGGTGGCCAGCAAAATCGAGTTTGCCGGGAAAATCCTAATTCTCCTGCTGGCGATACCCATCATACTCCTGGTTCTGGAAAGTATCATCAACTTTTTACCGTGAAACAGGTGGTAGTAATGCGCACGGGCAAAAAAGCAGTCCTGGCTGCCGTTATCCTCTTCCTCCTGGCCGCCTGGGCCAACCCGGCCCCGGCCTTTGGCCAGCCATTGGAGGAGGAACTGCAGGACCTGGAAAAGGAATTGGACCTGACGGTGCTGGACCAGCTCTGGCAGGAGCTGGAGGAGGAAATGGGCGATTACCTGCCTTCCTTCCACTGGCGGGATATTCTCTCCTGGATGCAAGAAAGGGAGGAACCCGTAGGCCTGGGGGGGCTTATGGCGGGGTTCTGGAATTACCTGTGGAAAGAAGTCCTCATCAACGTAAACCTTTTGGGGAAGCTCCTGGTGCTGGCAGTGGTGGCTTCCCTGCTGAAGAACCTGCAGCGGGCCTTCAGTTCGGAACACCTGGCACCCCTGGCCCAGGCCGTCATCTTTTTAGTCTTAATCGGCATTGCCATCAACAGTTTCCACGTGGCCATCGGCATCGGCCGGGATGCCATAACCCGCATGGTGGATATTGTTTTGGCCTTTCTTCCCCTGCTCCTGGTGCTCCTGGCTTCCCTGGGCTCCCTGGCTTCCGCTGCCATCTTTCACCCTCTGGTCATCTTTACCGTGAACTTTTTTTCCACCGTGGTCATGAATGTGGTCTTCCCCTTGATTTACCTGACCACCGTCCTGTCCATCGTCAACCACCTGACGGACAAATACCCTGTAAGCCGGCTGGCATCCCTTTTCAAGGACTGTGCCGTTTGGGTCATGGGCTTTTCCCTTACGGTGTTCATCGGGGTGACGGCCATTCAGGGGGTGGCAGGGTCGGTGGCCGACGCCGTTGCCCTGCGGACGGCCAAGTTTGCCACCGGGGCCCTGATCCCCGTGGTAGGAAGCATGCTGGCCGATGCCCTGGAAACGGTGGTGGGGGTTTCCCTGATTTTAAAGAACGGCCTCGGCATTGTGGGATTAATATTCCTCTTCCTCTTTACCGTTTTCCCCCTGATAAAGATTTTTGCCATCATGCTGGTCTACAAGGTGGCTGCCGCCGTGGTGCAGCCCCTGGGAGAAACGGAGCTCAGCGAGGCCCTGAATACCCTGGGAAACTGCCTGGCCCTGGTCTTTGCTGCGGTGGCTGCCGTCTGCTTCATGTTCATCGTGGCCATCACCATTATCGTGGGGGCGGGTAACGCCGCCGTCATGTTCAGATAGGCGGGATGTTTTAATGCTGCGGGAGATTTCAAACCTGGTCAGGGATATCGTAATCATCATCGTGGCTGCCACCTTTATTGAACTCCTGCTGCCCCGGAAGGAATTTCACCGGTATATCAGGATGGTGGTGGGGCTCCTTATCATTTTGGTTTTGCTGTCGGCCGTCAGCCAGTTCATGGGGGTGGGCCCCGATGCAGGCATGTTTTTGCGACAGCTGGAGGGGCATGGTATTCCCGAGGCTCCCGCCCTCCAGGATGGCCTTTTCACCGACAGGGTCCTGGGGGAGTACAGAGCCCGGATTGCTCTGGAGGCGGAGCGCATTGCCCGGGACTTTCTCCAGGGAGAGGCAGCCGCCAGGGCGGAAGTATTTTTGCGGGAAGACGAAGATTTTAATGCGGAAGTTAAGACCATCCGCCTCTACCTGTCGGAAGCCGGCGGGGACGGGGGTGGGGAAGTGGAACCGGTTCTCATAGAGGTAGGGCCCCCGGAGGATACTGCCGGGGAGCCATCCCCTTCCCCGGAGGCGGAGAGCCGGCCCCTCCGGGAGTTTGTGGCCCGGCATTTCAACCTGGAGGCAGGGCAGGTGGAGGTAATCTACCTGGACAGATAAAAGGGCCGGATGTCCGGGCATATATTAGAGAGAGGAGAGTGGCCTGTTGAAGGAAGATAACAAGAAGTCACCGTCTGGTTTTTTTAAAGAGTCACCGGGTTCTCTGATTATGGGCCGAAAGGGGCTTCTCATTGTGGCGGTAGCCCTCATTGCCCTGCTCCTGATGAACCTGGATAACTTTACCGGCTCCCCCGTCCATGAGCCATCCCCGGTACTGCCGGATTCCACCTCCTACCAGGAAGTTTCCCGCCAGGAACTGGAGATAGCCGGGCGCCTGGAAAAAGTCCTGGCAAAGGTTTCCGGGGTGGGCCGGGTGGAAGTGTTCCTGACCCTGGAGAGGGGCCCGGAGTACCGGTATGCCAGCACCACTGAC
>SLHK01000085.1 GCA_007136165.1 Syntrophomonadaceae bacterium | reverse complement strand
TTTCCAAAAGCAGGTCCACATGAACGAACTAACAGCCCTCAGCATTAACGGTATCCGGGGGCAGGCCCTGATCCTGACCAACCGTTACCTGTACCTGGTCTCTAAAGGGCTCTTTAAAAGCGCCTGCCAAAAAATCAGCCCCCAGGAACTGGAGGGAGTAGAGGTTAAGGGAGACTCCCTGCTGGTTAAAACCCATGGCGGCGGCAGCCCTCTAAAAATAACCCTCCCTGCCGATAAAACCGTCCTGCTGCCCTCTATGGCGGATCGCATCCACCAATGGCACCAGGAGAAAAAATGCAACCAAGCCTGAGTTAACATAACTGGGGTCAGGCTTGAGTTATTTACTTACTTTTTGCGTCTGGGATCATGTTTGGGCTACTTATTTGAGTTATTAATTCCCGGAATCTAAGAAACTCCGGCCTCCGGCCCCCGGCCCCCAGCCCCTCCCACCATCCTACCCTTCCGCCCAGTTTAAAGAGCGGCTGACAGCTTTTTTCCACCCGGCATAGAGCTCTTCTCTTTCAACCCTGGACATAACAGGAAAGAACACCTTCTCCGGCTTCAGCTTGCCGGCAATCTCCTCCCTGTCCCGCCAGAAACCAACCGTCAATCCCGCCAGGCAGGCGGCCCCCAGGGCCGTGGATTCGGTAATATGGGGCCGGTGGACAGGGACCCCCAGAATATCCGCCTGAAACTGCATCAGGAAGTTGTTGGCGCAGGCCCCTCCGTCTACTTTTAGCTCCTTAAGGATAATACCCGAGTCCTCCTCCATGGCCTTCAGCACATCCCGGGTCTGATAGGCGACGGATTCCAGGGCGGCCCGCACCAGGTGCTCTCTTTTGGCCCCCCGGGTCAATCCCAAAATGGCTCCCCGGGCGTACATATCCCAGTAAGGAGCCCCCAACCCCACAAAGGCGGGGACCATATAGACACCGTTGGTGTCGGGCACCCGCGCAGCCAGCTCTTCCGTTTCCGCTGCACTTTCAATCAACTTAAGCTCGTCCCGCAGCCACTGGACGGCGGCTCCCGCCACAAAGATACTACCCTCCAGGGCATACTCCACAGGATCCTTGGGGTCACCCAAAAACCAGGAAATAGTGGAGAGAAGCCCCTTCTGGGAAGGGACGGGTTTTCTTCCCGTATGCATGAGCATGAAGCAGCCTGTCCCGTAGGTGTTTTTAGCCGTCCCCGGGCTGAAGCAGCCCTGGCCGAAGAGGGCGGACTGCTGGTCCCCGACGGCGGCGGCGATAGGGATCTCTTCTCCGCCAAAGATATCCGGGTCAGTGTAACCGTAAACATGGCCGGTGGGCTTGACGTCGGGGAGCATTCCCGGGGGGATAGAGAGTTCCCTGAGGATATCTGCATCCCATTTAAGCTGGTGAATGTTATAAAGCATGGTCCTGGAGGCATTGGTGCAGTCGGTGACGTGGGCCTTCCCCCCCGTCAGGTTCCAGATGAGCCAGGAATCCACGGTGCCAAAGAGGAGTTCCCCCCGGGCAGCCCGCTCCCGGGCCCCCGGAACATGGTCCAAAAGCCACTTTAGTTTTGTGCCGGAAAAATAGGCGTCTATAACCAGGCCCGTCCGGGTTTTTACCAGGTCAGAGAGGCCTTTTTCTTTCAAGATATCGCAATAGGGCGCCGTGCGGCGGCACTGCCAAACGATGGCATTGGCCACGGGCCTGCCGCTGTCCCTTTCCCACACCAGGGTGGTTTCCCGCTGATTGGCGATGCCGATGGCGGCCACTTCCCGGGGAGACGCTCCCGCCTGCTCCAGGACCTCCCGGGCCGCATCCCTCTGGGTAACCCATATCTCCCCGGGGTCGTGCTCCACCCATCCGGGCCGGGGGTATATCTGGGCAAACTCCTTCTGGGCAGAGCCCACTATCCTGGCCTCACCGTCGAAGAGAAGGGCCCGGGATGTGGTGGTCCCCTGGTCCAGGGCCAAAATATACTTTTTCATGAATACACAACCCCTCCTCAGGTACTTCATAAGTAAGTCCGCAACAGTAAGATCCGCAACCTTACCCCTGTCCGGGCCTGGATTCAGCAGGCAAAAACCATTTTACAGGGGAAGGAAATACAAAAAGGCGCCCCCGGCAAAGTAGAGGGCCAGGCCCGCAAGAAATACCCCAAACAACACCAGGAGGCCGTTATACATACGGTCCGTTATAAACTTTTTCCCCGTGACCAGAATCACGGCCAGAAAAGACAGCCAGAGGAAATCCGCCAAAATGTGCCCGCCGAAAAAGGCGAGGGCCCCTGTCAGCCCGTGCTCCTGAGCCAGGGCCATGTAGGCAGCCCCCACCGTTCCCCACCACAGGTACCAGTAAGGGTTGGCGGCGGTAGCCAGCACCCCTGCCATCACGGACCCGGCAGCGCCGGAAGCTTCCCCGCCCTGAGACGCTGCCCCATTAAGGGACATGGTACCGGCCAGGCCCCCTCTAATCATGCCGTAGGCCATCCAGGCCAGCACCACCCCTCCCACCAGGCCGATGCCGCCGGTAACTGCTTCCAGGGCCAAATACCGGCCCAGGCCGAAGAAAAGGAGCAGAACCAGGGCCAACTCCATGACCCCGTGGCCCAGGGTAATCAGGGGACTGGCTTTAAACCCCTTTTTCAAGGCATGCTCCCCCAGAACAGCCGTTACGGGGCCGGGCATCATGGCCCCGGAAAAACCCATGATAAGAGCGGTGATAAAAATAGCCTGAGGCTGCAAGGTGATCATCCCCTCAAAAAGTGAAGTCAAACCTTAACCAGCTTCCAGTGGCCGCTGCGAAACCGCAGAAAAGTAAGGATTCC
The DNA here is from genome assembly GCA_007136165.1 of Syntrophomonadaceae bacterium. GTDB lineage: Bacteria > Bacillota > Dethiobacteria > PWVN01 > PWVN01 > PWVN01. The sequence goes on along the minus strand of SLHK01000085.1, from coordinate 51 downwards.
CCGCACCCAAATATCCAGGACCATGGCCGTCCAGGCTCCCACAAGCCCCAG
>SLHK01000037.1 GCA_007136165.1 Syntrophomonadaceae bacterium | reverse complement strand
TGCGGCGGCAGCGGCGGGGACCTGGTGGCCCTGGCCGCATCCCGGGGGGCTGATGTTCTCCTGACGGGGGATGTGAAGTACCACCAGGCGGAGGAGGCCCGGACCCGGGGCCTTGCCGTGGTGGATGCGGGCCACGAGGCCACCGAAAAGGTTATCCTGAAGCCCCTGGCCGCCCGGCTGCAGGAAAAAATCACGGGGCTGGGGCACCACAATAAGGTATATCCTTCCAGTCTTGACCTCTCTTGCTGGAAGTTCATCTAAGGATAGGTACATCGCCTGTCCTTTTTCTTATTTAATACCCAAACATAAAGGAGGAAACCAAGGGTGAGAGAAAAGCTGCACATTCTCTATCAACTGCAGGACCTGGACCGAAAGGTGGCCCAAAGAACAAGGGATTTGAAAAGCCACCCGGTTCTGGAGGAGTTCAAGGCTTTGAAGGAAAGCTACCTGGGTAAAAAAAGTGAAATGGACGCCCTCCAGGAGGAGTTAAATGCCTGGAAGAAAAAGATGAAAAAGGCTGAGATGCATATACACCATATTTCCCATGATATCAAAGAGTTAAAGGGCAAGCTGTACAGCGGAGAGATCAGCAGCACCAAGGAATTGAGCCAGTACGAAAAGAAGGTCCAGGGGAAGGAGAAGGAAAAAAACAGCCGGGAAGAAGAACTGCTGGCTTTAATGGAGGAAGTGGAACTGGAGGAAGAAAGAATTGCCGGCTTAAGGCAGCAGCTTAAAAAGGCCCTCTCCCACGTAAAAGAGGTGCAGAACCAGGGGATGCTGGAAATAAACCGGTTGAAGGGTGAAATCGAAGAACTGAACAGGAACCGGGAGGACCTTCGCCGCCAGGCGGACCCTCTCCTGCTGGAGCAGTATGACCGGGATGCCGGCAAGTTAGGGGGCTTTGTCATCGCCAGAGTAAAAAACAACATGTGTGAGGGCTGCCGGGTTTTCCTGTCATCCTCCGTTTTAAGCATCCTGGATAACCCCGGGGTCAAGCTTAAGTGCGAAAACTGCGGCCGTATCCTCCTCAAAGATTAACTAATCTAATTCTTAGCTGAATAACCCACCTCAACCTTTGTGCCGGGCAGCGCCCGGCCCCGAGGGTTATGCCGCACGTTGCCTCAGTAAGGCTGGGCCCATGTCCAAGGCTCCCTTTGCCCGCCCTGTTTTTCATAAAACATAAAGAAGGCCTGCAGGTCTTTTTTTTTGCCCCGGAAGGGGAGGAGCCCTGCTCAAATTTTCCTGTCCATATTTATTCCAAAGAAAAATAAATATTTCATAATGCGGAATTAACTTTCATTGACAGAAAATCCATATCAGCATATAATAGGTAAAATATTATGAAAGTCGTTTCCGCTATGCGAAAGAAAGAGGAACCGGAAGGAGGGTTCGTATGAGTTTCAGCAAAGGCTTGAATGCCGGCGGTGCCACCGATACCAGCAACAGAACGGCAAAGAGCACTTCCCCTTTCAGCGGCATGTGCACTACCTGCCAGGAAGGCTGCCCCGGCCTGTGCGAGGTGGGCAGGTCCGCCTTCAGGGGCAGGGAAGTCCTGTACCCGACTCCCTACGGGGAAACCACCTTTGCCTCTCAAAAGGACTACCCCGTCGACTTTTCCCATTTTAACATCATGGGGACTACCATAGGGGCCAAAGGGATCAAGGCTGACAGCGACTTGGCCAACTTCTCCGCCGTTTCGGTAAAAAGCAGGGTGGGGGCAAAGAAACCCATCCCCCTGAGGCTTCCCATCGTCATACCCGGATTGGGTTCAACCCGGGTAGCTGCAGACAACTGGGAGGGCCTGGCGGCAGGGGCGGCCCTTTCGGGGGTTATCCTGACCATAGGAGAAAATGTGGGGGGCATGGACGGGAAGGCCCTCATCAAGGGGGGCCGCCTGGTGAGGTCTCCCAACCTGAAGAAGAGGGTCCAGGCTTTTCGCCGTTGGCAGGGCAACTCTGGGGAGATCGTCCTGCAGTCCAATGTGGAAGATACCCGCCTGGGAGTGCTGGAGTATGCCCTGCAGGAGTTGGGAGTAACGGCTGTGGAGCTCAAGTGGGGGCAGGGAGCCAAGAATATCGGTGGGGAAGTAAAGGTTAAATCCCTGAAAGAAGCCCTGAAGCTCAAGGAGCGGGGTTACCTGGTGTATCCCGACCCCCGGGACCCCCATGTCCAGGAATCTTTTTCCCTGGGTTACATCAAGGAATTCGAACGCCACTCCCGGGTGGGGATGGTGACGGAGGAGACCTTTCTCCAGAGGGTGGCGGAACTCCGCAGGCTGGGGGCCGTTCACGTTTTCTTGAAAACGGGGGCTTACCGGCCTGCCGACCTGGCCAGGGCTGTTAAATTTGCCTCCAAAGCCCGCATAGACCTGCTGACGGTGGACGGTGCGGGCGGCGGCACGGGGATGAGCCCCTGGCGCATGATGAATGAGTGGGGCCTGCCCACGGTATACCTGGAATCCCTCCTGCACGAATTCCTTCAGCGCCTCAAGTCCCGGGGAGAATTCATTCCCCACATCTGTGTTGCCGGCGGTTTCAGCCTGGAAGACCAGGTTTTCAAAGGGTTGGCCCTGGGGGCCCCCTTTGTTAAGGCTATAGGAATGGCCCGCCCCCCCCTGGCGGCCGTCATGGTGGGGAAAACCCTGGAAAGGTTTATACTTAAAGGGAAGGTGCCGGCCTGGATTGCCAAAAAATATGGCTCCAGCCGGGAAGAGGTCTTCGTAACCATGGAGGGATTAAAAGACCTGCTGGGGCAGAGGATGGAGGGACTGCCTCCCGGAGCCGCCGGGCTTTACACATATTTCGAACGCCTGAAGACGGGTTTGCAGCAGCTTATGTGCGGCGCCCGTATTTTCAAACTGGCCTATTTGAGCCGCCGGGACATTGCCGCCCTTACCCGGGAAGCTGCCC
>SLHK01000002.1 GCA_007136165.1 Syntrophomonadaceae bacterium | reverse complement strand
GCTGTTGGGGCCTTCCTCCCCTTCCGTCTGAATATGGATTCCCCCCCGGGCTTTCATGTGCAGGACGGCCTGGCGGGCCACGGGAGTTACCACCTGACCCAGGTCCAGGACCTTGATGCCCGCAGAAAGGAGCCCGGAGGCCACGGCATCCTTAACCATCCGGGAACTTCTGCCGTTGTCGTGCCCCAGGATCATGGAGTCTCCCTCCCGCAGCAGGGAACCATAAGCCGCCCCCAGCCTGGCCCCCATCTCCGGGGTCAATTCCAGGTTGACGGCCCCCGTAATGCCGTCCCGGCCAAAAAGGGAACGCCCCGCCCGGGTCCCCCAGATAAGGCTGGAGTTCAAGCAGGTTCCTCCCTCCACTCTTTTACAGGGCCATATCTTGACATTGGGCTTAATGCGGCAGCTTTCTTCAATGATGCTGTCATCTCCCACCACCGCTCCTTCGTAAAGAGAAGATGCGGCCTTGACCTGGACGCCCCGGCACAGAACAGTCCCCCGCAGTTCCACCCTGCGGCCCAGATAACAGCCCTTCCAGGTTATACTCCTTTTAATGGAGGCATCCCCGTCAACCAGGGTGTTCTGTCCCAGGACGGAAAAATCCTTAACTACGGATCCCTTGCGCAAACGGCACCCCGCACCGATAACCACCGGGGCCTCAATACGGGAACCCTTTTCAATGACGGCGCCTTCACCCAGCCAGATCCCCGGCTCGAATTCCTTTTCTTCCAGGTTCAGGCGAACCTTGCCGCGCAAAAAATCGATGTGGGCCTGCTGGTACTGTTCCAGATTCCCCACATCGCACCAGTAGCCCTGGCTTACAAAACCGAATAGGTCGTGCCCCTTTTCCATGAGCAGGGGAAACAGGTCTTTGCTGAAATCAAATTTGGTCTCCGCCTCGATATAGCGAAAAACGGCGGGTTCCAGCACATAAATTCCCGTGTTTACCGTATCGCTGAAGACCTCGCTCCAGGCCGGCTTCTCCAAAAAACGGGTTATCCTGCCCTTCTCATCGGTGATTACCACACCGTACTCCAGGGGGGTCTCCTGGTGGGTCAGGACCAGGGTGGCCACCCCTCTTTTTTGCCTGTGAAATTTTAAAGCCTTTTCCAGGTCAATATCCGTCAAGGCATCGCCGCTGATGACCAGGAATGTCTCGTCCAGGAATGATTCGGCGTTTTTCACGCTGCCCGCTGTCCCCAGGGGGCTGTCCTCCGTATAGTAGTGAAGCTTAACCCCCAGCGGGCTGCCGTCGCCGAAGTAATCCTTGATCTGCTCGGGCAAGTACTGAAGGGTGACGGCAATATCCCTGAAACCGTGCTTCTTTAAAAGCTTTATTATATGCTCCATGATAGGCACATTCATGATTGGAACCATTGGTTTGGGCCGGTCACATGTAAGAGGCCTTAAACGGGAACCTTCCCCGCCGGCCATAATGACGGCTTTCAAAAAAAATACCCCCTCTACTGGTTTTGTTTTTGTCACGATCAACGCAATTTAATGTTATTATAACCAGCATTGGAGGTTCTTATTGAAGGTAAAAGAAAAAGAAGGGGGCCAGCTTTTGGAAGCCGGCTCCTTCAGGGTTGACTGCATATTTCATTGCATATTTTTGAGCACATTTGTTAAAAGCAAATACGGTGCTGTCTGCAGGTAGCACTAGCCGAAACATTTTTTATAAGAAAGGAAAATCGGCGTTTTCTGCAGGCAAAGTTAGCTAGCCGGCACCTGCGGAAAGGGGCTTCTGTGCCTCCCCCCGGTGCCTCCTGTGAACCTGCAGGCAGAAGGCATCCAACCTGGCTTCAATAACGGGGGTAAAGGGGTTGCCGTCGGTTTCCACCGCCAGGAAAGGAAGGGGTGCCGTGGGTGCCGGCCCCTTTTCGCCGCCCTTTCCGGTGGCATCCAGGGCCCTGCTTATGATGGCTTCCGCCATCCGGCCGGGCATGCAGCCGAAGGGGCCTATGGCTATGACCCCGGAAACCTTCTCCCCTTCCACCAGGGCCGAACCTATGGTAAGGATGGCCTCCCCCGTCAACCTGGGGGACATGTAGGGTTTCGCCCCTTCCACCAGGGCCTCCACCTCCACCGGGTGGGCCTCATAGAGGCCCGAGGCGGCTAAGGAGCCTTTAACTTCCCTTTCAAAATATCTCTTGAAGAACCCCTTAAGCCCCATGGACAGGGGGCGAAGGCGGGAGCTTAAAGAACGGTGGGAGGGGGAACTGCCTTCGCCTCCCACCAATCCTTCCTTTACCAGGTAATCGCAGTAATAGAGCCACTCCGCTACAGGAGCCGTCCTGACCATAACTCCCCTGTCCGCCAGGCGGCCGATGAGGTTCTTCAAGGAGAAGGAGTCCTGTCTTACATAGATTTCGCCGATGAGGACAATCCTGGGGGCCGCCTCCAGGGGCTGCTTTATCTTGATGGATTTTAGCTTTTTCGACCCCTTCCAGAGGGCCTCCTTCAGCCGGGGCCAGGAGTCAAACTCCACGGCCCGGATTAGTTCCCGGCTTACCTGGCGGTAGAGCTCCAGGGCTTTTTCCCGGTCCTCGGCCAGGGCGAGGATGGTGCTGTAAATTTCCTCCAGGGCATCATTGATTATAACGGCCTGCCAGGCCCGCATGGCCAGCTTGACGCCAAAACCGGCATATCCATTGGCCGAGGTGAGGGAAAGAAAGGCGACGTTTTCCAGGCCTTCCCTTTTGATGACCTGCTTCATCTGTACATTGTACTGGCCGAAGCGGCAGGGGCCCGATGTTTCCGGCATGAAATAGACCAAGATGTCTTTTTCAGCTCCCGCTTTCAACTCCTCCCCTGCCTTGCCTTTCAGGGATTTCATGAGGCTCCCCAGGGTCAGGATGAAGGGCAGGCATTCCTTACAGGTGGAAAGGCCCTGCCCCAACTTGAATTCCTCCCCGCCGGGAGGC
>SLHK01000230.1 GCA_007136165.1 Syntrophomonadaceae bacterium | reverse complement strand
GGAAAAACCATGGGAAAAACCAGGGGAGGTCATCTTAATGAAGCGAGACCACCAACATTATTCCGGCTGTTTGCTGGGAGGAGCCCTGGGCGATGCCCTGGGGGCCCGGGTTGAGTTTTCACCCTATAAAGCTATTATTGCCGATTATGGCCCCGAAGGATACCGGGGGCCCGGTGCTGCTGATATTTTGCGGATTACTGATGATACCCAGATGACCCTGTTTACGGCGGAAGGTTTACTTCGGGCCCTAAGCCGGGGCAGGGAAAAGGGAATCGGGTACCCTGCCGGCAACGTCTATGGTGCTTATTTGAGGTGGCTCACCACCCAGGGCGAGAGAGTTGACCCGGGTCACCCCTGGTATGCCCCCGACGGTTGGCTCATAGGGATGCGGGAGCTCCATGCAGTGCGGGCACCGGGGAACACCTGCCTGACGGCCTTGAGAAGCGGGCGGATGGGGAGCACGGAGGAGCCAATTAACAACAGCAAAGGCTGCGGCGGCGTTATGCGGGCGGCACCGGCGGGGCTGATAACGGGGGTCCCCGGGGGAGCCTTTGACCTGGGCTGCGAGACGGCGGCCATCACCCACGGCCACCCTTCGGGGTATCTTTCCGCCGGCCTTTTGGCGGAAATGATTTGGCACATCATAAGGGGCGCCTCCCTGCAGGATGCCCTGGCGGAAGGGGTGAAGGTTCTCCGGACCAGGGAGGGCCATGAAGAAACCCTGGCTGCCCTTCAGCTGGCCCTGGCCCTGCTGGAGGATCCTCTCCCCCTCCCCCATGTGGAAAGCATCGAAAGAATAGGTGGAGGCTGGGTGGGAGAAGAAGCCCTGGCCATAGCCCTTTACTGCTGTTTGGCAGCGGGCCGGGATTTTCGCAAAGCAATTCTTTTGGCCGTCAATCACAGCGGTGACAGCGACAGCACCGGGGCCATTGCCGGAAATATCCTGGGAGCGTACCTGGGCAAGGAGGCTTTGCCGCAAAAATGGCTTGAGAAACTGGAGTTGGCCGCTGAAATCGAAGAGCTGGCCGGCGACCTGCTGGCAGGTTGGCGGGAAGGGGATGACTGGTGGCGGAAGTATCCGGGGTATTAGCTAAACCTGTGCTATAATGGGTATAGTTGAAGTATGGAGGGGAGAGGAGAGTAACTCAAGATGGAGAAATTACCGGAATGTGCCAAATGCAGTGTTAAACCCGCCGAGCGGGCCTGCCGCAGGGAAGGAGGGGCGGGGCCCGATTCCTGCCCTACCCGCCACATGGAGATGGTTGTCGAAAAGGCTTTAGCCAGGTATGGGGAGCCGGAGATCCGGGAGTTTGCCCGCCAGGCTTCCATCCAGGAGGCCCAGTGCTATGCGGGCAGGGATAAGAAACCCTTTGTTCGCCGTCCCGTCAAAACCCGGCTGGAGGAGATCTGTGAGTTCTCCCACAAGATGGGGTACAAAAAGCTGGGGTTGGCCTATTGTGCCGGCTTGCAGTCGGAAGCTTCCAGGCTGCAAAAGGTTCTGGAGGCCGACGGTTTTCAAACGGCTTCCGTCATATGCAAGGTGGGCTGCACTCCCAAGGAAGAAATCGGCATAGCCGATGCTGAAAAAGTTCGTATCGGGGAGCCCGAAAGCATGTGCAGCCCCATCGGGCAGGCTGAGGTCCTCAACGAGGCAGGGACGGAATTTAATGTCCTTCTGGGCCTTTGCGTCGGCCATGATTCCCTTTTCTTTAAATATGCCAAAGCCCCCACCACAGTTTTTGCGGCCAAAGACAGGGTTTTGGGGCACAACCCCCTGGCCGCCCTATATACCCTTAACTCCTACTACGAGCGCCTGTCCAGGAGCAAAGGGTAAGGCCTGGACAGGTTTCATCGGGTCCGGGAGTTCCTGGGGCATGGCTGCCGTCGAACTGCAGGCCAATTCCTGGCCTTTTTCTTAAGCAAGGGAGGTTATTATGCCTGAAGAGTACATTTACAGAGACAGGGATGAAAGTAATGTGATGGGCGGTTATCCGGAACCTTACAACAATCTGGATAGGGGTGAAGGTGATGAGAGGGGCGGATACCCGGAACCTTCCACCGGATCTGTCAGCCGGTTCTTCCTGGCAGTTTTTATTCTACTGGTCTTTCTGGGCGGTATTGCCCAGGCCCTCCATTTTGAGTGGGGTATGCTCTTTACCCAATGGGTCGTTATTCTGCTTCCCGCCCTCTGGTACTGGAAGCGCTACGGCTTCAGCCAAAGGGGGCTGCACCGCTTAAGGCCCCTGGAGAGGAAGTACATTCCCACCATTCTCCTTTTGGGGATCAGCGCCTGGATTCTAAACATGCTGGTGGCCTTATCCCTGGTCCGTTTTCTCGTAAGCTTTGGTTATGACCCCATTGCTGTCCTACCCCCCCCGGTAAACCTGCTGCATCTGGCGGTTTTCCTGCTGGTAATCGCTTTTTCCGCCGGGGTCTGCGAGGAAATCTTTTTCCGGGGGGCCATTATGCCGGCCCTGGAGAAGCAGGGTGTCGTCCCTGCCCTGGTTTTCAGCTCTTTCCTCTTTGCCATCATGCACGTATCTTTTACCAACCTGCCGGGCACCTTCTTTTTGGGCCTCCTTTTCGGCGTAACGGTGATAAAAAGCGGCTCTCTCCTGGCGGGAATGGCCCTCCACATGCTGAATAATGCCGTTGCTGTCGTCTTTTTATATATGTCCACCCTTATGGACCTGGAGACGGCTATAAACTCCATAGACGGCTTCCCGTACCTGGCCCTGTTCCTGGTTTCGCTGGCAGGAGTGAGGGCCGGCCTCATCCGGCTGCAGCGCCAGTCGGGGGCAGAACCCCTTCTAAGGGGACGAAAGTCCTGGTTGCCCCGGGGTTGGTTTAACTGGGCCTTTGTGCTGTCCTTTTTGTTGTTTTTTATCCTGGCTTTCCTGGAAATATTCCTGGGTTTTAATCTGGTATAGAT
>SLHK01000145.1 GCA_007136165.1 Syntrophomonadaceae bacterium | reverse complement strand
TTTTCGCCCTGGACACGGAGAAGTACCGGCAGCCCGTTCTGGTCTCCGGCACCGACGGGGTGGGCACCAAGCTGAAAATAGCCTTTCTTATGGACAGGCACGACACCGTCGGGGTGGACGCCGTGGCCATGTGCGTAAACGACCTGCTGGTGACGGGGGCGGAACCCCTCTTCTTCCTGGACTATTTGGCCGTGGGGAAGCTTGACCCGGAGAAGGCGGCCCGGGTGGTGGCGGGAGTGGCGGAGGGCTGCCGGCAGGCGGGGTGCGCTTTAATCGGCGGCGAGACGGCGGAGATGCCCGGCTTTTACCCCCCGGGGGAATATGACCTGGCGGGTTTTGCCGTGGGGGTGGTGGAACGGGAAGCCATTATCGACGGGAGGGGGGTTTCCGCGGGGGACCTGGTGGTGGGCCTTCCCTCCGCAGGGCTGCACAGCAACGGCTATTCCCTGGCCCGGCGGATTTTCTTTGAGAAGCTCAACTGGGACGTGAAAAGGGCTGTACCCGAATTCGGCTGCACCCTGGGAGAAGAACTCCTTAAACCCACCCGAATCTACGTATCCCTGGTCCATGCCCTCCTGAAGGCCCTTCCGGATAAGTCCATAAAAGCCATGGCCCATATAACGGGCGGGGGGCTTATGGAAAACCTGGCCCGGACCCTGCCGGAACACCTGGATGCCCGACTGGAGAAAGGGCGGGTAAAAGTTCCGCCGGTATTTCAGGTCCTCCAGAGGGAAGGCGGGATTTCGGAAGCGGAAATGTACCGGACCTTTAACATGGGGGTGGGTTTCTGCTTGATTTTGGCCCCCGAAGCCCTGGAGATTTTAAAAAGCACCCTGAAAACCCTGGGAGAAGATTTCTTCGTGCTGGGCCAAATAACCGGCGGTACAGGCAAAGTTCGCTGCATATAGGAAAGTAGAAGGAACTAAGAGGAGTTGACATAACTGGGGTCAGGCTTGAGTTATTTACTTACTCAAGTTTACATAACTGGGGTCAGGCTTGAGTTATTGAGTTACTTTTGATTTTTGGGGTAAAGCTTGAGTTATTGAGTTACTTTTGACTTTTGGGACAGGCTTTTAGCTATTATGTTACTTTTGCTTTAGTTGAGCCGGCGAGTCAGATAATTGCCAGGGAAGCGAGAGGGACGATTCCTTCTCTTCCTATGAGCAATATCACCGGTAAGAGAAGATAGGAGGAAGCAGAGAGAAGGTCTTTTGCTTCAAATGGGCAATCACCGGTAGGGGAAGGTAGAAGGAGGCGGAGAAGCGGGTTTTTTGCTTCGGCCGGGAGATTCTTTGATAAGGGGATGTATTTTTAAAAGGGGAGGGAAGCTTATGAATATCGGAGTACTGGCCTCCGGCAGCGGCACCAATTTGCAGGCTATCATGGAAGCCTGTGAGAAGGGTGAAATAGCTGGCCGGGTGGCAGTGGTTATCAGCGACCGGGAGGAGGCTTTTGCCCTAAAGAGGGCGGCCAAAAAGGGCATTCCGGCCCATTTCCTGAACCCCAAAGGCTATAAGGACAGAGAGGCTTACGACGGGGCCGCCGTGGCCCTGCTGCAGGAATACCGGGTGGAAGTGGTGGCCCTGGCAGGCTTTATGCGCCTGGTGAGCCCCTACTTTGTCCGCATGTACCCGAATAAAATCATGAATATTCACCCTGCCCTGCTGCCCGCTTTCCCCGGCACCCACGGGGTGGAAGACGCCCTGGCCTACGGGGTCAAGGTGAGCGGCTGTACCGTCCATTTCGTCGATGAGGGGCTGGACACGGGGCCCATCATCCTTCAGGCGGCGGTGGAGGTTAAAGATGATGACACCGCCGAGAGCCTGCACCAACGCATTCATAAAGAAGAATACCGCCTTTATCCCAGGGCTTTGGACCTTTTTGCCCGGGGCAAAATTCAACTGGAAGGAAGAAGGTGTATCATCCATGAGTAAGCGTGCTTTGATAAGCGTTTCCGATAAGGAAGGGGTGGCCGGGTTTGCCCGGGCCCTGGTGAAGCTGGGGTATGAGGTCATTTCCACGGGAGGGACGGCGAAACACCTGGAGGAGGCAGGAATTGCCGTGACAGAAGTTTCCCGGGTTACGGGTTTCCCCGAGATCATGGGGGGGCGCTTAAAGACCCTGCACCCCGGCATCCACGGGGGTATCCTGGCCCGCCGGCAGCAGGAAGAGGATATGGCCCAGCTGAAAGAGCAGGGTATCGACACCATCGACCTGGTGGCGGTAAACCTGTATCCCTTCGCCAGAACCATCGCCCGGGAGGGGGTTACCCTGGAGGAGGCCATCGAGAACATCGACATCGGCGGGCCCACCATGGTCCGGGCTGCCGCCAAGAACTACAGCAGCGTGGCCGTGGTGGTGAACCCGGGCCGCTATGGGGAAATCCTGGCGGAACTGCAGGAGAAGGGGGAGCTGTCGGAAGAAACCCGCTATCAGCTGGCGGCCGAGGCTTTTGCCCACACGGCGGAATACGATGCTTTAATCAGCACCTTCCTCCTGGACCGCCTGCCGGGAGGCAGCCCTTTCAAGGAGCAGTTGATCCTCCCCTTTAAAAAGAAGGCGGACCTGCGCTACGGCGAGAATCCTCAGCAGCAGGCAGCCTTTTATACCGATGTGAGGGCTCTTCCTGACCCGGCAGCGGTGGCGGGGGCCCGGCAGCTCCAGGGGAAGGAGCTTTCCTTCAATAACTACAACGATTTAAATGCTGCCTGGGACATGGCTTTGGAGTTCGAAAACCCCACGGTGGTGGCCGTTAAACATACCAACCCCTGCGGCGTGGCGTCCGCCGGCAGCATCTACCAGGCATACCTCCACACCTTTGCCGCCGACCCCGTCTCCATCTTTGGCGGTATCGTGGCCGCCAACGGGGAGGTGGACGGGGAAACGGCGGAGGAGATGGTCAAGATTTTCCTGGAAGCCGTCATCGCCCCCT
>SLHK01000023.1 GCA_007136165.1 Syntrophomonadaceae bacterium | reverse complement strand
GCGGCCATGGATTTGGCGGCGGCCATCAGCATTTTTTCGCCCTTGGGGCTGACGGTGGCGTCGGCCAGTTCCCTGGAATGCATGGGAAGTCCGGGGCTCTCCAGGGACAGGTGGCACATGGTGGTGGGGCACTCCCAGCTGACATTGCCCACATCGGTGGCCATCCTGGCCGGGGGAGGGTCTTCAGTTTTATAGCCCTGGGCTTCCACGTTCTTTCTTAAAATGCGGGTCAGGGTATTGTTGGTGTAAAGCTTCTTATACAGGGGGCCCTTCCAAACTTCCACCTGAGCCCCGGTTGCCGTGCCGCCTGCCCGGGCACAGTTTTCAATTTTAGACACCACTTCCGCCAGGTAATCAGGCTCTAAGGTGGTGACGTGAATCCGCATCTGGGTAAATTTGGGCACCACGTTGGGCGCCCCGCCCCCGTTGGTGATGGTGGCCGGGATGCGGGTCCCGGGTTTTAAGGACTGCTGCAGGGCATTGAGGCCGTTAAAGGTTATGATGAGAGCATTGAGGGCATTTATCCCCTCCGTGGGGTTAAAGGCGGTATGGGCCGCTTTGCCGTGGAAGCTGATGACCAGAGCCTGGTGGGGCGTGGAAGAACCGCCCACATAAGTGCCGTCGGGCAGTATATGGGTTTGCATGACGGCATCCATTCCCGAGAACACACCGGCCTCCGCCATGTAGATCTTACCCCCGTCATACTCCTCATCGGGGGTGCCGAAAACAACAATTTCCGCCGGCTTCTTGAGGACCCGGCTTAAAGCAACGGCGGCCCCTATGCAGGAAGCGGCGATTATGTTGTGCCCGCAGCCGTGACCCACTTCCGGGAGGGCGTCGTATTCGGCCAGAAACCCCACCCTGGGCCCTCCCTCTCCCACCTTGTAAACAGCGGTAAAAGCCGTCTCCAGGCCGGAAGTGCCCTCCTCCACCCGGAAACCCTGTTTCTTTAGATATGCCGACAGCCTTTGAACTGCCCGTTTTTCCTCCCCGGGCAGTTCGGGGTTTTCATACAGCCAGCGGTTTATTTTCCAGATATCAGGGAAGATGGCCTCAATCTCTTTAGAGACTCTTTCCTTTCCCATCCATGCTGCCACCAGGCGAGCCCTCCTTATTGGACCAGGTTGTTTGCGCCAGAACCAGTTTAGAAAAATGCTCCAAAATCTCCCGCCTTCTGACAATGCCAATGAAGACTCCGTTATCATCGATAACAGGCACAAAATTTTGGTCCATGGCCAAAGACAGCAGGTCCTGAATCTTGGCATAAATCCTGACGGGCTGGTTGTCGCTCCGCCGGGGGACTTCTTTTATAGGGACTTTTTCCGTATCCTTCATGGTCAGGTTAGGAGTGTTTTTAAACTTCCAGAGAAGGTCCCCTTCGGTAATGGTTCCTGTGTACCTTCCCTTTTCATCTATCAGGGGAACAGCGGTGTAAGAGTTGTATTCCATCCTTTCCAGAGCCTGGCGCATGGTGCATGTGGTGGTCAGGTACACTAATTCCTTCTTCGGAGTGAGAAAAAAAGCGATGTTTATGGAAAACACCTCCCGGAGGTATTTAAAGCCTGTACCCTTACGGGCCTGTTATTTATGATATTCGCCCCGCATGCACCTTGTTCCTCCTGATTTATAGCTTTCATGCTAAAATCGGAGGGAGCTTTTATTCAGTTTTATGTGGGACATGTAAATATTTTTGTCCTTCAAACCGTAGCCGCCGCATACCAGGTCCTTGACCAGGTCCACGAACCAGAGGCTGGCGAAGGGGCTGATATAGATGTTCTCAATTAGAGCGGCCACCTCCACCGGGATATTGATGGAGGGGTCTTCTTTCTCCTCCAAAACCAGAGCCCTCACCTCCCTCTCATATTCATAGGCTTTGGGCTTGCATACATAATAGTTCCTGCGCAGTACCCCTTCCCTTTCGTCCCAGAAACCCGGGGCATCCTGCATGCCGTCCTTGCCCTGAAGGTCCAGGTAGTGAACTTTGCAGATCCTGACTTCGGAGTTGCTCAGGGCCTCTTCCAGCCGGGACACCCTCGTCTGAACGGCCACGCCGTTTTCTTTTGCATATATCTGCCACATGGCATAGGACTCTCTGTCGTGATTGGTCCAGCAGCTGATGTAGGTCCCGGCAGGCTCCTGCCTGCTGGCCTTCCGGATTTTTTCATAAGATTTTCTCCGGTCTTCCGGCCAATCCTGAAGAAGAACATCGGCCATTTTCTTCTCGAAAACGTCCTCGAACCGGTCCGCCCTGGTGAAATGAAGCTTCCGGAAGTGGAGCAGGCTGATGAACTTGTGAAAATCCATGTAGCGCCAGATAAGCAGGTCCGGGTCCGGCTCAAATCTCTTTTCCAAAACATTTATCTCGCTGGTGTATGGCTTCATAGTGTCTCCTTTTGCTTCCTTTGGTAATACCCACGGGTTTAGCTATGTGTATTATGCGCCAATTTCCCTCATTGATGAAAGGGGCAACATCTTATAACTATTATATTAATTAAAGTTGACAATATTATTGATAGCTTTTATAATAACAGTAAGACTAGAGAAGCCTGGTTTTGGTTATTCTAAAAGATGCATAAACGTTCAAGCAGGTAAAGGAGGGGCTGTGTATGAATGAAAAGAAAGAAGGCGTCTACATCATCAGCGTGGCTGCCCGTCTCACGGGTGTCCACCCCCGAACCCTGCGTATTTATGAGGAAGAAGGCCTGCTAAATCCCTGCCGCACCCAAGGAAATATCCGGCTTTACTGCGAGAGAGACATAAAAAAAGTCACATATATCCGCTATTTGACCCAGGAAGAAGGGGTAAACCTGGCAGGAGTCAAGATCATCTTAAATTTGATGGACCGCCTGGGGGAACTGGATTTTTAACGGGGAAGGGCCGGGCTTTTGCGGCGGGGAAACAGAGAATTTAAGGCACCATTTTTAGCTTTAAATAGAT
>SLHK01000140.1 GCA_007136165.1 Syntrophomonadaceae bacterium | reverse complement strand
GGCGGGCCCGGTCGGCCACCCGGGAGGAAATCCGGGCGGGCACTATGCTTTTCCGGAGTATGTTCTCTTTATGTTCGTTTTCTACTATGGGGTAGCTTTTAATGTTCCCCTTCCGGTCTCGAACCGTTAGAACGGAAATTTCCTGTATAAAGGGAACATATTTCTCCGCCATGACTTCCCGCCCCCGGATAAACTCTTCCGCTGCCTTAAGGGCGGCGGGGCTTTCCACCAGAAAGTTCCCCTTTCCGTCATAGCCGCCGGTACAGGATTTTGCCAAAAAGGGATAGCCGTAAGCCCGGGCAGCTTCTTCTAAGTTTTCAGTGGAAAGGGTTTTGCGAAAGGGGGGAAGGGGGAGTCCGGCTTCTTGCAGCACCTGTTTTTGGGTGAACTTGTTTTGGATAACCTGCAGAACCCTGGGAGTGGGGAAGACTTTGTGCCCCTCCTCCTCCAGTTTGAGAAGGGATGTGCTGTCGATATGCTCAAACTCGTAGGTGATGACCCGGGCTTTTGCTGCCATCCGGCGAATGGCTTCCCCATCGTCAAAGGTGGCAACCACCTGGGCGTCGGCCACCTGGCCGGCAGGGCTTTGGGGGGTAGGGTCCAATACGGTGACATGGAAACCCATCTGCTTGGCGGCCACCGTCATCATTTTTCCCAGTTGACCGCCGCCGATGATGGCTATTTGGAAGGGGGGTGATAGAGAAATTTCGTTAAGCATCTTATTGGCCCCTTATGGGGGGAAGGAGACCTGAAACGGCCTCTCCCTGAGAATAGGAACAAGGATTAAAAAAGAAGGTGGAGGAGGAATTTTTAGATTCCCCCTCTCTTCTTCAGTTAAGCCTAAAAGACAAAGTGGGCTATGGATATGACAGCCAAAATATACATGAACCAGTGAACCTCTTTGGCCTGCCGGGATACCACTTTAACCAGGGGGTAAGCGATAAAGCCGGCGGCGATGCCGTGAGAGATGCTGAAGGCAAAGGGCATCACGATAATGGTGATAAAGGCTGGAAAGGCTTCGGTAAAGTCTTCAAAGTTGATATCGGTGATGGCGCCCACCATCAGGACTCCCACGATGACCAGGGCCGGGGCCGTGGCGGCACTGGGTACCAGCAGGGCCAAAGGGGCGATGAAAAGGCAGGCCAGGAAAAGAAGGCCTACGGTGATGGCAGTGAGGCCTGTCCTACCCCCTTCGGAAATACCGGCGGTGCTTTCCACGTAGGTGGTGACGGTACTGGTTCCCAGGGCTGCGCCGGCGGCGGTGGCGATGGAGTCGGCCACCATGGCTTCTTTCACCCTGGGCAGGCGGCCTTCTTTATTCAGGTAGCCGGCCCTGGCACCGGTACCCAGGAGGGTGCCCATGGTATCAAAGACGTCCACGAAAACGAAGGCAAAAATGGTGAAGAACCCCAGCCTTAAGGCTCCCATCAGGTCCAGTTGGAAGAGTACCGGGGTGAGGCTGGCCGGGGGCCCCACTAGATCCCCGATTCCTGTGGGAACGGGTGTGACACCGGTAAACATGCCGATAATTGTGGTCAAGATAATGCCCAGAAGGATGGCGCCCCTGACTTTAAAAGCCATGAGGACGGCAATGACTCCCAGGCCGATAACGGCCAGCAGAGGTTCCGGCAGGGACAGGTCCCCCAATCTCACCAGGGTGGCGGGATAGCTTTCGATAATACCGGCATTCTTTAAGCCGATCAGGGCAATGAAGAGGCCGATACCGGCGGCCACCGCCCTCTTCAGGGAGGTGGGTACGGCGGCGTCAATTTGGTCCACCAGGCCCGTCATGGCCAGGATAAAGAAGACGACACCGGAAATAAAAACGGCCCCCAAAGCTGCCTGCCAGCCGGCGGCAGCGGCGACCACGAAGGCGAAGAAGGCGTTGAGACCCATACCGGGAGCCTGGGCAAAGGGGTAGTTGGTTAAAAGGCCCATCAGGATGGTGCCCAGGGCTGCCGCCAGGATGGTGGCTGTCATAACGGCGCCGAAATCCATGCCTGCATTTTGTAAAAGGTCGGGGTTAACAAAAATAATGTAGGCCATAGTCATGAAGGTGGTAAGACCGGCAACTATTTCTGTGCGCACATTTGTGTTGTTTTCCTTTAGTTTAAAAAAATGTTCCAAGTCCAAAGCACTCCTTTCAGATGGTCTGGCTGAGTTATGCTGATGGCGCCTATGCGTTTACATTTTTTTTATTATTCCCACCCCCCAAAGGAAAAACCCAATCGGGCTAGGCTCTTCGAGTGAAACCTGCCCGCCTGGGTTTTTATCCCTCCGGTGTAGCATTTTCATGCCTGTGTCACTTGGACCAGCACCCCGGGCCGAAGCCGGGGCCGGAACCCTAGACACACTTTCCCTCGTAGTTCAGATAATTTACGGTCATCTGGTAGAAACTTTCAGGCCCTATCCCTGAAAATATACGAGATTCTTTATATAGGGTTTGTCCACTTTTAGGTTAGCAAAAGTGGGGGTTATAGTCAAGGCAAAATTAGGCAGTTTTACGACTTATTTCGCCGGGATATTACACGTTATTCCCCGTAAAACCCTTTTGTTGCCGTCATTTTTAGGGTTAGGAGATGTTTTTGCCGGGAAAATAAATTTTCCATCCCCGTGGCCCAGGTCCAGTCAGAGGCAACTGCACGGTGAGCCTGATGGCTGTGACGGCCTGCCCCGGTGGTCAGATTAGTTCTTTTTTAACCAATTATTGTTTAAAAAAATTTAAACAAATATTCCTCATATTTTGGTTAGTTTTCTATACCTCGTATTCTCTCTCCAGGATTTCACCGGGGTTAAGCTTGTAGCCTTTGCCGTTATTGCTGTCCCGTACCGGAGGGCGGCCCTCTTCTTCCACCACGATGCTGAACCTATCCTGGAAGCCGACGATGCATGCAAAGGTGCCGTCAGTCCGGACGGGCACCATGGACAGGGTCTCGATGCT
>SLHK01000053.1 GCA_007136165.1 Syntrophomonadaceae bacterium | reverse complement strand
CGGCAGCACCCGGTTGTAGGAGGACAGGGGCAGAAAGGTTTCCCCGTCCACTTCAGCCCCCACCAGGTGCTCTCCCCCGTCGATATTTATCACCATATCAATAGCATAGGTATTGTTCCGGGTCCTTTCCACCGTCAGAACCGATTCCCCCCGCTTTTCATCGTCTATTAAAAAGTCATACACCGCCTCTTCAAAGTCCCCCCACGCCAGGCGGGCATCGTCCATATCCATGGGCACAAACCTTCCCTTACAGCCGCTGAGCAAAAAGGCCAGGATAAGGGCGCTGAAGAGGAAGACAGTCCATGTGTATCTCTTCTGCATGGGATCCCCTCCCAGAAAAATAGTGTACCATTTAACTAGTACACTATTACAGTAACAGATTTTTTTGTATATTTCAAGACGTAGATTGTTAAATTTCTTTAAGAGTTCCTGTGGTTTCCTACCGGACGGGTTGAATCAAGATATCTCCCGAAACGGTGCTGGTGGTGATGCGGTGTTCCCCCGAACCAACTACCCCTGTCACATTGCGGCTGTCGCCTTCCAGGGTGATGGGAAAACCCGTATTGACTTTCCCGGAAACCGTCCGGGCGGACAGGCTGAATTCCGATTCTTCGGGAAGCTCCACCCGGGCATCTCCCGAGGTGCTCTTGATATCAATATCATGGGCGAATTCTTTGTAGGCCAGTAAGATATTGCCGGAAACGGTGTTCACCCGGGCCTGGCCCGCCAGGCCCCTGACGCTGATCTTCCCCGAGGTGCTCTCGTAGATTCCTTCTTGGGCCGAGAAATTTTCCGCCCTTAAGCCCCCCGACACCGATTTGAAGCGAAATTTACGCAAATCCAGATCTGCAACTTCCACACTCCCGGAAACCGTCTGCACCGAGAGTTCGCCGCTGTAGTCTTTGGGTATATAGATATCCAGCCTCAGCTCCCGGGTGCTCAAAAAGTTGACGTTCATGGGATAGTCTATGTTAATCCTCAAGCTGTCCGCTGTTTTTACGGCCCTAAGTTCCGGCATGCTGCCGGCGCTGCCCCTGGCCCACCCGTGAAAGTGGACGGTTATTTCTTCCCCATCCACCGGGATTAAGAAGACTTTGGTGCTGACAGTTTCCACCACCATTCGCTCCAGACCTGCCGCCGTAAAAACCTCTTCCGAGTTAATGTCCTCACTGACAATTCCCATCCCCGCTCCGGGCAGGAAAACACCAAAAAGGGCTGCCAGGCCGAAGGATACCAGCATAATTCCCACCAGTACCAGTACTACTCTTTGCATTTTTTTGCCTCCTAACGGTTTATTATTCTTAAGTTTAATTTCAAATACTTAATGGTCAGGCTGTAAAAAACTTTCGCCAGGTAAAAGTCCCCAATGAGGATTAGAAAACCCATGGAAGCCGTTCCTGTACCCACCAGGGCCGCCACCAGGGGGTGAAAAGATACATTGACGGCCCAGGGTAAAACCGGCGATAGTACCGCTGCCAAAAAGAGGGCCACCCCTGCGGCCGTCACGGCAAAGCCCGCCACCATGAAGGCAAACAGTATTCCCACCAGGCCCAAAAAAGGGCCCAGGACAAAAACCAGGTTAAAAAACCCCAGGCTGATAAAGGCCACCACCGCCCGGAAGATGTTGGCCGCCGACTGGGTTTCCTCCGCGGCTTTAACGGCATAATCCGCGGTGAAATTTCTCGCTAAGGTTTCCGGGCTTCCCAGGGCTTTAGCTATCTCCTCTTCCGTCTTCCCCGCCTCCAGCCCGGCGGTAAAATGGTCTTCGTAGTCCGCCAGAATATCATCCCTTTCTTCCCCGGGCAACCTTTCCAACAGGCGGGACAGTTCCGTCAAAAACTCCTGTTTATTCATCTCCCCCAGCCTCCTTTAAAATACTTGTAACTCCTTCAATGAATGCCTGCCATTCCTCCGATAACTGCTCTTTTGTCCTTCTGCCCAAATCCGTCAGCTGATAATACTTCCGGGGAGGGCCTTCCTGGGATTCCTGTAAGTAGGTGGTCAGGTAGCCTTCTTTGCTTAACCTCCTCAGCAGGGGGTATACCGTTCCCTCCGATATCTTGATGCTTTGGGAAATCTGATTGGCCAACTCGTAACCGTAGCAGTCTCCCCTGTGCAGGAGGGTCAGGACACAAAGTTCCAGGACGCCTTTTTTGAATTGTATGTTCATGGAATCTCCTCCTTCCGCTGTCTGACGGCTATAATATAACACACACTACTGTTCATTGCAAGGTACTAAGTATTAAGCTGTATTAACAAAACGTTAAGTCGGATTAACAAAAAATGAAAAACGCCCCCATTGGGGACGTTTACGCCTGGGGCTATAAGCTATTGAGAAAAGGTTTTTGTTTTTCAAAGGGATTATTTTTTCGGCTTTCCCTTTTTGTGTCCTTTCCCTTTTAATTCTGACCTAACTTCCTCGTCCTGCCCTTCTTCCCCGTCCTGATCTTCTTCCCCGTCCTGATCTTCTTCCTTTATGACTTCTATCTCTGTAAAGCCCTCCTCCATCTCCGGGGCCTTAAGCCGCATGTACAGGCCCGCGATAATTTCCGCCGCCAGGATCTTTCCGGGAGGCCGGGCCTCGTTCCTCTGTAGAAGGGTCTTCAGGCTTACGGCAAAATAGACGGCCTTCTTCTTGTATCCGTACCGGTCGGCCATTTTTATGAGGGGCCGTCGGGTTTCCGGGTTTAAGCTGGTGGCATCAAAGCAGACATCCAGGCCTTCCCCCATGGCTTTTTCCAGTTCGGCGTAGGCAATCTTCCAGACCGCCGGCTCCACCTGCCGGTCATACTGAACGCCGAACTTTTCCCGGCGGATGGCATCGGGATTCACGTAGGCTCCGTGCCACTTTCTTCTCCAGGTGGACTTGCCGGAACCCGGGGCGCCCACCAGTATAACCAGGGTTTTATCCTTCATGCTAAAGCTCCATTATCTGGATGGTTTT
>SLHK01000167.1 GCA_007136165.1 Syntrophomonadaceae bacterium | reverse complement strand
TTACTCGCCGGTTTATAACAGTAAGCTTGCTTTTTGTGCCTTTTGTCCAGGCCTGAAAGCAAGCTTTACTTTTTTAGCAAGATAAGGATGTCATTCTTTTAAGCCTTTGCCTTGATGAATTTGGCTACAAGGAGTAAAATAGACGATATCAGCGTGGGATTACGCCAGGAAATGGGGCTTTAAAATGAAGGCAGCAGGCCTCTGTGTGGGGGCGTCAAATATCAGTTATGCAGTTATAGAAGACCGGGTAGGAAAAGCCCGGGAAGCCAAAGAGCAAGGCAATCGGGAAGCCAATGACCGGGAACACAAAATCTGTGAAGACAAAACCGGGAACAGCAGGATCCGGGTAATAGAGACGGGCTCTGTCCCCCATGAAGGGGATCCCCGGCGAATCCTGGACCGCTTCTTAAAGGAGGGGTTTTTCCAGTCCGTCCATTACCTGGCGGTGACAGGCCGCAAGTACCGGCATATCCTTAAGGCTGCCAAGGTTTCCGAACCGGAAGCGGTGGAAGGGGCATACGGCTTTATCCGGGACGCAGGCTGGCCCGCCGACGCCATAATCAGCGGCGGGGGCGAAACTTTCATGATATACACCCTGGACCGGGAAGGGCGAATTAAAGGAGTAATGACGGGGAATAAATGTGCCTCAGGCACGGGGGAGTTTTTTCTCCAGCAGCTAAAAAGGCTGGGTTTGGGCCTGGAAGAGGCCATGGAAGTCGCTGCAAAGGCGGAACCCTACAAGGTATCGGGCAGGTGTTCCGTTTTCTGCAAGAGCGACTGCACCCATGCCCTAAACAAAGGGGCAGCCAAGGGCAGCATCGTGGCCGGCCTGTGCCGGATGATGGCCGTCAAAATCTTGGAACTCCTCCGGGGCATGGAATTGGGCAGGCCCCTCCTG
Source organism: Syntrophomonadaceae bacterium (assembly GCA_007136165.1). Lineage (GTDB taxonomy): Bacteria > Bacillota > Dethiobacteria > PWVN01 > PWVN01 > PWVN01. Next base: position 2,059 of record SLHK01000167.1, on the reverse strand, counting down.
GTAGGGGGAATTTCCCGAAATGAAATCCTCTTCAAGGGTCTTACAGAAAAGCTCCCCGGCGCTGCAGTCCCCCCCTATGCCCAGTCCTTTGAGGCCCTGGGCGCCGCCCTGTGGGCCCTGGAAGGAAAGAAAGATAAACCTCCAGGCCGGGAGATCCTGGCGGGGAAGGAGCAGGTATCCTTTTCCCACCACCCTGCACCGGAGGAATATCTGTCCCGGGTCCATTTTGCCGGCCTGGAGAGGGGCATGCCCCGGAAGGGGGATTCCTGCATCCTGGGCCTGGACGTGGGCTCCACCACCACCAAGGCGGTCCTTGTCCGCCGCAGGGATAAAGCCCTGCTGGCCGGCTGTTACCTGCGAACCCTGGGGGACCCGGTGGCCGCCGCCCGGGAATGCTATCGGCGGCTTCAGGCGGACCTGGGCCCTTCCGTAAACATAGATATTGCGGGCCTGGGGGTTACCGGCTCCGGCAGGCAGATAGCCGCCCTCCACGCCTTGACCCCCGCAGTCATAAATGAGATTATTGCCCATGCTGCAGCGGCAGTCCATTTCGACCCTCAGGTGGACACCATCCTGGAAATCGGGGGGCAGGACGCCAAGTACACCTACCTGGTAAACGGTGTTCCCGCCGATTATGCCATGAACGAAGCCTGTTCCGCCGGTACCGGCTCTTTTTTGGAGGAAGCGGCAGCCGAATCCCTGGGCATCGGGGTGGATGACATCGGCGACCTGGCCCTGAAGAGCAAGAACCCTCTTAATTTCAGCGACCAGTGCGCCGCCTTCATCAACAGCGATATAAAAACGGCCATTCAGGAAGGGTGCAGCCTGGAGGACATCGCCGCCGGCCTGGTTTATTCTATTTGCTTGAATTATAAAAACCGGGTCAAGGGAAACAGGAGGGTGGGCGGCAGGGTCTTCATGCAAGGCGGGGTCTGCTACAACAGGGCCGTACCTGCCGCCATGGCTGCCCTGACGGGGAAAGAAATCCTGGTGCCTCCCGAGCCCGGGCTCATGGGAGCCTTTGGTGTTGCCCTGGAGGTTCACAAGAGGATGAACCTGGGCCTAATTAAACCTTCTTCCTTCAATCTTACGGAACTGGCAGCCCGGGAGGTGTCCCCCAGGAAGCCCTTCCAGTGCTCCGGTGGGGAAGAGGGCTGCGACCGGGCCTGTACCATCAAGCGGGTCCACCTCAAGGGGCGCACATACCCCTTTGGCGGCGCCTGCAACAAATACGCGAACCTTTTGACAATGGAAGGGAAGCACGAGGGTGCCGCGGATCTGGTAAAGGTAAGGGAAGATTTGGCCCTGAAAAAATTCGGCAGGGATTTTGCCCGGCCCCTTGCCCCGCCCCGGGGCCAGCGGGTAGGCATCAACACCTCCCTGATGGCCGCCACCCTGTACCCCCTCTATTACAATTTTTTTGCTTTGCTGGGCTTCCAGGTGGTTTCCGCCGACCAGGTGTGCCGGGAGGGCCTGGACAGGAAGGGGGCCTCTTACTGCCACCCTGTGGAGCAGGCCCACGGCTTACTGGCGGGGCTGCTGGCAAAAAAACCCGAATATGTCTTTTTGCCCCACGTAAGATCCCTGCCTGTGCCGGGAGGGGAAGGCCCTGCCGTCACCTGCCCCTTTGTCCAGGGGGAGCCTTACTACCTGCAGTTGGCCTTTCCGGAGCTCAAGGGAAGGGATATAAAGGTGCTGTCCCCTGTTTTGGAAATGGCCGCCGGTTATGAAGGTACCAGGGAAGTGTTTTTGGGCCTGGCCCGGCAGCTGGGAGTCTCTTTGAAGATAGGGGCGCAGGCTTTTGATGTGGCCGTGAAGGCCCAGGAGGAATTTCACCGGGAGTGCCGGCGGCGGGGCCGGGCTTTCCTGGAAAGCCTGGAGCAGCAGGGCAAAGACCGGGCGGTGGTCCTCTTCGGCCGGTCTTATAATGCTTTTTCCAAGGGTATAAACATGGCCGTCCCCGGTAAGTTTGCATCCCGGGGCTGTCCAGTGATACCCCATGATTTTTTACCCCTGGAAGATGAAGAAAATTTTGAGGGCATGTACTGGTCTGCCGGCC
>SLHK01000152.1 GCA_007136165.1 Syntrophomonadaceae bacterium | reverse complement strand
TGGAGGCCGCTGAAAACTTCTTTGTACATCTTGGCCACCCGGGTGGGGGTTTCCTTCAGCCCTTCCCTGTCCGGGTCCTCCCCGATGGCTTCCAAGATCATGCGGACGGCCTGTTCCAGTTTTTCCTGGTCAAACATTAGTATGCACCTCTGCTTTATATAATAAAAAGGACATGTTTCTATTCTCTAAGACGGGGGGGAAACCCTCTTTTCCCGGGGAAAAGAAAAAAGCCGCAATTTCTTGCGGCCGTCTCAGGCCCTTCAAGCCCCGGGGGAAACCAGGCCTTCATAGATTTTTACCACCTGGCGGGTATGCCGGGTGATATCGTACCTCTCCAGGACATGTTCCCTGCCGAACTGCTGCAGTTCCCGCAGCCGCCGGGTGTTCTTCATGAGTTTAGCCAGGTCGAAGAATATATTCCGGTAGCAGGCCTCCCGCCCTGTCATGCCGCTGAAGTCAAAGTAATACCGGCCCGAGACCTGCCCGGGGGTTACCACCCCGCCCCACATCCTGCCCAGGATGCAGGCGGCATTTCCCGCCGCCATGCCTTCCAGCAGGGCCCGGCCCGTGCCGATGATGATATCGCTGTTGTTGGCATAAGGCGCTATGGAGGGGACCCAACCCAGGGATTTGGCCCCCCTGAAGGAGCTGCTGACATTGGCGGCGCAGTAGTATTCAAAGCTTAAGGAAGAGGCATGGCACAGCCCCAGGGCCTTTTCCAGGGCCAAAAAACCCTTCCGTTTGTACTGGTCCACCCGGCCGGCGTAGAGTATTTTCACGGGATGGTTCTTTTTCCCCGGCGCATACTCCCGGGTGTCGATACCATTGGGGATGATGGCCGTCTTCTCCTGGTAGCGGGCCAGGCTGTCGGCCACCCGGGGGCTGATGCACAGGAGCTTCCCGGCGGCGGCCAGGCTCTCCTCATACCTCTCGCCGGCAATCCCCAACCCGTGGCAGCTGAGGACATAAGGGGCCCGGCAGGCCTTGGACAGGCTCCGGGCCAGGTTGTAGGTGAGGGGAGAGTGGGCATGAAGGATATCAAAACGGTATTTTTCCAGCAGCCGGGCGATTTCTTCAGGGCTGTCGTTAACGGAAACGCTGCAGCCCAGGTAATCCAGGAACTTCCCGTACTTCTCCCGGTATTCTTCGGGAAAATCCGGCATCAGCAGGTGGACCCGGTGCCCCTGGCGGCTGAGTTCCCGTCCCAGGGCGAAAACATGGGTGGCCTGGCCGTTTTGGGCAAAATTATTTAAGAGCAGGACTCTCACTGGCATCTCTCCTTTTACCTCCATTGTATTTTTTCATGGATGAAAAAGTGAGGCCTGCCCCGGCTTAACCCCTTATTTTTTAAAGATCTGCCCCAGCCTGTTCATAATGCCCCGGTTGGCTGCCTGCCTTTCCAGCTCCTCCAGGTTTCGTTTCAGCTGGTCCACCTGGATGGCCAGCTCCCGGTTGTCTTTTTCCCTGCCCTTTACTGCCTCCTTCAGTTCCCAGTTCTCTTTTTTCAGCTGGTTGATTTCTTTTTCCCAGGATTTTTGTTCCGCCCTGTAACCCAAAACCGCCGCCTCCTGGCGGGAGAGCTTGGCTTCCAGGGACTTGAAAGCCTCTCCCCGGGAACTCAACTGGTCCCTGAGAAGTCTCAGTTTGCTCTCGTAGAGGTTTTTTTGCCGGGTCAGTTCTTTTTCTTTTTTCCGCAAGCTGGCCTCCAGGTCGACTTTGGCCTGCATGACCTGAACGGCCTGCCGGACGAAACGGTCCCGCTCGTCCCTTTGCTCCCGCTCCAGGTCATCCCCGGCCGGGGCTCCGCCCGTCTCGCACCTCTCCTCCCCGCCGGCTTCCCCGGCTTCGTCGCCACCCGGGCCTTCGCCGTCCTCTTCCGGGATGGAAATGGCATCTTCGCCTTCATTCCCCGGAGAACCCACCGGCAGTTCAGGCTCCGACTCCTTATCCTCATCCCACAGGGTATAGAGAGCCCTGGCCCCTGAACTGGAACGGAACCGGGCCAAATCCTTGCCGCCGGCATCCAGGGTCTTTCTCTGCAGGGACTTTACCTCGCCGTCCCGCCAGACAAAGAGCTTTGACTCCTCTTCCGAGAAGAAGAATATCTGCACATACCCTTTGCGGAAGAAATCGATAACGGGCATACCTATCCTGTCTTCCTGGCTGATGAGGATGGGCCGCTGCCACCCGCCCCGGGGCCAGCCCCCCATATCCCTTTTCAAGTGGATGATTTCCTTTTTTCTCACTCCCTCCAGCAGCAGGGCCACATAAATATTATTATCCGTATCAATTAAGAAGGAGTAATCCAGCACCTCCCCCTGGTCAGGCCCGTAAAGGGTTACCGGTGTGCTCCAGGTTTTGCTGAAGGGGACAAAAAAACTGTGTTTAAGGACCGTAACCCCCTTCTCCAGGGCCAGATAAAAGAGGTTGAAACTCCCCCAGAGGTCGCTGCTGCTCTTTAAAACCATGAAATCTTCCCGGGTGCCTTCTTCCAGGACCGAAACCTGCTGCAGGGTGGCATTCTCCACCCGGAAATGGAAAAGCCTGGCCCCCTTGGAACCGCTGGAGGCAAAAAAAACGTTGATGTCGTTTTTGAGTCCCAGGGCCAGGGAAAGGGAATTTACTGCGCCTGCGGCCTTGTAAGGCTCGAACAGCTTATTAAAAGAACCTTTCCCCAGGCTGACCCCGGAGATGGTCTCCCCTTCGTCCACCACGACGGCATACAACCTCCCCGGTTCCGTCACCAGGACCTCAAAAGCCTTGATATCCCGTTCCAGCTTGCAGCCGGGACCCGGGGTTTCCCCTCCTTCCGTCATGTCCGTATACAGCAGGGTGCTGCCCTGTACTGTTACCCGGCCTTTTTTGCCGGCCATGTCCACAATGACGGGAGACAGAAGTCCTCCCCTCTTTTCAAGCAAGATCTCCACCCCCTTCATTCTTACCTCATATATATGACTCTTCATA
>SLHK01000200.1 GCA_007136165.1 Syntrophomonadaceae bacterium | reverse complement strand
TTTGTCAAGGAAGGAATATTTGATCACTGGATTATGGTCCCCTTTCAGCTGCCCGGCCGGCTGAAGGTGAAAGAAATTGTGCCCGCCGGCTCCCATACCATTAAGGACACCATTGCGGAAGTGGAAGATGAATGGGGCAATTCGCACCAGCTGCGGATGGTCTTCACCTGGCCTGTGAAGCGGGCCATTAAAAACTATGAGGAGCGCTTAAAGCCCTCGGAGACCCTGATAACCAAGGTGCGAATTATCGACACCTTTATTCCCGTGGCCAAGGGGGGCACCTACTGCATCCCGGGCCCCTTTGGCGCCGGCAAGACGGTCCTGCAGCAGATCACCTCCCGAAATGCGGAAGTGGATGTGGTTATCATCGCCGCCTGCGGCGAGCGGGCCGGCGAAGTGGTGGAGACCTTAAAAGAGTTCCCCGAACTCACAGACCCCAAAACCGGCCGCTCCCTCATGGAACGGACCATAATCATCTGCAACACCTCTTCCATGCCTGTGGCCGCCCGGGAAGCCTCCGTGTACACGGCGGCCACCCTGGCCGAGTATTACCGGCAGATGGGACTGCAGGTCCTTCTTCTGGCCGACTCTACTTCCCGCTGGGCCCAGGCTATGCGGGAGATGTCGGGCCGCCTGGAGGAAATCCCCGGGGAAGAAGCTTTCCCCGCCTACCTGGAATCCATCATTGCCTCTTTCTACGAGCGGGCCGGCATCGTACGCCTGAAAAATGATATCATCGGATCCGTTACCATCGGCGGCACCGTCTCCCCGGCGGGCGGCAACTTCGAGGAACCTGTTACCCAGTCCACCTTGAAAGTTGTAGGCGCCTTTCACGGCCTTTCCCGCCAGCGGTCCGACGCCCGGAAGTACCCGGCCATCCACCCCCTGGAGTCCTGGTCCAAATATCCGGGTATTATTGACCCGGAAAAGGCCGGGTACGGCCGTTCCATTCTCTTTAAAGGCGAGGAAGTCGGCCAGATGATGAAGGTTATCGGCGAAGAGGGGACTTCTCTGGAAGACTATATCGTTTACCTGAAATCGGAGTTTTTGGATTCCGTCTATGTTCAGCAGAACTCCTTTGATCCCGTGGATAATGCCGTGGAGCCCGAGCGCCAGCGGCACATTTACGAAATAATAATGGGAGTTTTGACCGCTGAGCTGAAGCTGAAGAGCAAAGAAGAAGCCCGTTCCTGGTTCAACAAGATGCGCCAGAGCTTCCTGGACTACAACGGTAAAAAGTGGATGAGCGATGATTTCAAAGAACTGGAGGAAACCATCCATCAATTGCTGGAAGAAAAGAAAAAGGGTACCGATGACGATGCTGAGCGCCTGGCAGGCTAAAACCCAAGGAGGGTGGCAAGTTGCGAAAAGTATACAGTAAAATTGAGTCCATTTCCGGAAACGTTATCACCGTGACGGCCAAGGGGATCCGCTACAAGGAGTTGGCCGTGGTGGAAACCCAGTTTGGAACATCTCTTGCGGAAGTAATCCGCCTGCACCAGGATCAGGTGTCCCTGCAGGTTTTCAACGGCGGCCGCGGGGTATCCACAGGGGATGAGGTCCGCTTTTTGGGCGATCCCATGCGGGTGTCCTTTTCCGATAACCTTTTGGGCCGCATCTTCGACGGCTCCGGCCGTCCCCGGGACGGGGGCCCGGAACTCACCGATAACATGATTGAAATCGGCGGCCCCTCGGTAAACCCGGCCATGAGAATTATTCCCCGCCAGATGGTGCGCACCGGGATTCCCATGATCGACCTTTTCAACACCCTGGTGGAATCTCAAAAGCTGCCTATTTTCTCTGTTTCGGGTGAGCCCTACAACGACCTTCTGGCCCGGATTGCCCTTCAGTCGGAGGTGGACCAGATTATTCTCGGCGGCATGGGGCTGAAGTATGATGATTACCTCTTTTTTAAAGAGGCCCTGGAACAGGGGGGTGCCCTGTCCCGGACCGTCTTTTTCGTCCACACCGCCGCAGACCCCATCGTGGAATCCTTGCTGGTCCCCGACATTGCCCTGGCGGTGGCCGAAGGTTTCGCCACCCGGGGGAAAAGAGTGCTGGTGCTGTTGACGGATATGACCAACTTCTCCGATGCCATGAAGGAAATCGCCATTACCATGGAGCAGGTGCCTTCCAACCGGGGATACCCGGGGGACCTCTACACCCAGCTGGCGTCCCGTTACGAGAAAGCGGTGGACTTTGAGAAGTCGGGCTCCATCACCATCCTGGGCGTGACCACCATGCCCGGGGATGACGTAACCCACCCGGTTCCCGACAATACCGGGTATATCACCGAAGGCCAGTTCTATTTGCGCAACGGCCGGATCGAGCCCTTTGGCTCCCTTTCCCGGCTCAAGCAGCTGGTAAACGGCGATACCCGTTCCGACCACCGGGCTCTGATGGACGGCATGATCAAGCTGTACGCCTCCTACAAAGAGTCCCTGGAAAAGAAAGCCATGGGCTTTAAGATGTCGGATTGGGATGAGAAGCTTTTAACCTACGGGGAACTTTTTGAGGGGGAGATGATGGACCTCTCTGTCAATATACCCCTGGAAGCGGCTTTGGATAAGGGGTGGGAAATATTGGCCAGAAGCTTTGACCCCTCGGAGACGGGGCTCAAGTCTGAACTAGTAACAGAATACTGGCCCAACAAGGTATGATACTATGGAGAAAATAAAGCTGACAAAAAATGAACAAAAAAAACAAAAAGACCAGCTGAAGAGGTTCCAGCGCTATCTGCCCACCCTGCTTTTAAAAAAGCAGCTGCTGCAAATGGAGATACGGCAGGTGGAAGGGCAGATTGCCCAAAAGCAAAGGGGCAGGGAGCAAGCTCTGGAAGACCTCTACTGCTGGGTAGACGTCTTTGCCGAGGGCATCGACCTCGCTCCCCTGGTGCAGGTGGAAGAGGTCCGGCGGGAGACCGTCAACATTGCCGGCCTGGATGTTCCCGTTTTCAAAGGGCTCCGC
>SLHK01000203.1 GCA_007136165.1 Syntrophomonadaceae bacterium | reverse complement strand
CAGTGGGCGGGAGATGCTGGTAAAGAATGTGCAAATCATCCCCGTGGAAGTGGTGGTGCGCAATATAGCTGCCGGCAACATGGCCAAAAGGCTGGGTATGGAGGAAGGCACGGCCCTGCAGAAGCCCGTAAAAGAATTCTATTTGAAGGACGATGAGCTTCACGACCCCCTGTTGAACCACGACCACGTGGAAATGCTGGAACTGGCCTCGCCGGCGGAAATTGCCCGAATGGAGGAGTTGTCCCTGAAGGTCAACGATATCCTGAAAAAATACCTGAAAGAACTCGACATCATCCTGGTGGATTTTAAACTGGAGTTTGGCCGTTGGCAAGGGGGCCTCATCCTGGCTGACGAGGTTTCCCCCGACACCTGCCGTTTCTGGGATGCCGGCACGGGCGAGAAACTGGATAAAGACCGTTTCCGCCGGGATATGGGGGGCATCCTGGAGGCCTACGGGGAAGTCCTTACCAGACTGAAGGGAGAATAGTGAGATGTGGCGTGTAAAGGTGCAGGTTACCTTAAAAAAAAGCGTCCTGGATCCCCAGGGGGCGGCGGTGCAGAAATCCCTGGGGGCCCTGGGGTACGAGAACGTGGACCGGATGCAGGTGGGGAAATACCTGGAGTTTACCCTCACCGGTGTCAGCCGGGAGGAGGGGGAAGCTCAGGTTAAGGACATGTGCCGGCGCCTGCTGGTGAACCCCGTTATCGAGGATTATACCTTTGAATTGCTGGAGGCCGAAGGATTGCCCCGGGAAGGCAGATAGGTATGACTTGAGTAAGTAAATATCTCAAGCCTGACCCCAGTTATGTTAACTCTAGTTATGTTAACTATTTCGATGGAGAATTATACCTTTGAATTGCCGGAAGCCCAAACAATTACCATGGAAAGCGGATAGGTATGACTTGAGTAAGTAAATATCTCAAGCCTGACCCCAGTTATGTTAACTTGTCGTATATTATACATTTGAACTACTGGAGGGCAAAAGATGAAATTTGGTGTGGTGGTTTTTCCTGCTTCCAACTGCGACCTGGATGCGTACCACATGGTTACCGACGTCATGGGAGAGGAAGCCGTCTACCTGTGGCACGGGGACCGGGACCTGAAGGGGGTGGACCTGGTGATCTTGCCCGGCGGCTTTTCCTACGGCGATTACCTCCGCTGCGGCGCCATCGCCCGCTTTTCGCCCCTCATGGAAGCGGTGAAAGCCTTTGCCGCCCGGGGAGGGCTGGTCCTGGGGATATGCAACGGCTTCCAGATCCTGCTGGAATCGGGCCTGCTGCCCGGGGCCCTCTACCGCAACGACAACCTGCAGTTCCGCTGTCAACCCACCTTAATCCGGGTGGAGCAGGCGGGCCTTCCCTTTACCGGGGCTATGCAGGAAGGGGACGTGCTTAAAATCCCCATCGCCCATGGTGAAGGGAATTATTATGCGCCGCCCCGTCTCCTGCAGGAACTGGAGGCCGGGGGGCAGGTGGTCTTCCGCTATGTTAACGAAAGGGGAGAGGCCACCTTGGAGGCCAACCCCAACGGTTCCCTTAGAAACATTGCCGGTATCTGCAGCCGGCAGGGAAATGTTTTGGGCATGATGCCTCACCCGGAGCGGGCCGGTGAAAGTATTTTGGGCTCAGACCACGGCCGGGGCATCTTTCGCTCCGTTATCCAATACTGGCGGGGCAGGAAGGAGGGGGCGGCGAGTTGATGCTGCGAGATGGCCTTTGGCGGGAGATGGGGCTTAAGGACGCCGAATTTACCTTGATAAAAGAGATTTTGGGCCGGGAACCCAATGAGGTGGAGCTGGGGATGTTCGCTGTCATGTGGTCGGAACACTGCAGCTACAAGAACTCCCGGGCCCTCCTAAAAACCCTGCCCACCACCGGAAAACAGGTCCTGCAGGGGCCCGGGGAAAACGCCGGCATCGTGGATATCGGCGACGGCCTGGCGGTGGCTTTCAAAGTGGAAAGCCACAACCACCCTTCGGCCATCGAACCCTACCAGGGGGCGGCCACGGGGGTGGGGGGAATTATCCGGGACATTTTTACCATGGGGGCCCGCCCCATTGCTTCCCTGAACTCCCTGCGCTTTGGCCCTTTGGAGGACCCCAAGGTTCGCTATTTAGTGAGCGGCGTGGTGGCGGGGATCGCCGGGTACGGCAACTGCATCGGCATTCCCACCGTGGGGGGGGAAGTCTGGTTCGATGAATGCTACCGGGGAAACCCCCTGGTGAACGCCATGTGCGTGGGCCTCATTCACAAGGATAAGATTGCCCTGGGCCGGGCGGCGGGGGTCGGCAATGCCGTAATCCTGGTGGGGGCCAAGACAGGCCGGGACGGCATGCACGGCGTCACCTTCGCCTCGGAAGAGCTGGGGGAAGCCTCGGAGGAGAGGCGGCCTGCCGTTCAGGTGGGGGACCCCTTCATGGAAAAGCTGCTTTTGGAAGCCTGCCTGGAACTCATTGACCGGGATGTCATCGTGGGGATTCAGGACCTGGGCGGGGCGGGTCTCACCTGCGCCACCTGTGAAATGGCCAGCCGGGCCGGCACCGGCATGGAGGTAAATTTGGACCGGGTGCCCACCCGGGAAGAGGGTATGACCCCTTACGAGATAATGCTGTCCGAGTCCCAGGAGCGGATGCTCCTGGTGGTGGAGCGGGAACGTCAAGAGGAGGTATTCCAGGTTTTCAGCAAATGGGGGCTGGACGCCGCCACCGTGGGCAAAGTGACGGGGGACGGCCGCCTGCGGGTCACCCGGGGGGGAGAGGTGGTGGCCGATATTCCCGCCCGCAGCCTGGCGGACGATGCCCCCGTCTACTGCCCCGAGACCCGGGAACCGGCCTATTTTGCTGAAGGGGCCCGCTATGAGAAGCCCCGGGTTTCCCGGAATGCGGACCTGGAAGAGGTATGGCTGAAGCTCATGGCTTCCCCCAACCTGGCCTCCCGGGAGTGGGTTTACCGGCAGTACGACTACATGGT
>SLHK01000046.1 GCA_007136165.1 Syntrophomonadaceae bacterium | reverse complement strand
CTTACATCATTATGGCCACCCTGGGGGCGCCGGCCCTCATCAGGATGGATGTGGTTCCCATCGCCGCCCATCTCTTCGTCTTCTATTTCGCCATCATCTCCGCCATTACTCCGCCGGTGGCCCTGGCCGCCTATGCGGGAGCGGCCATATCCAATGCAAATGTCAACAGGACGGCATTTTCAGCCATGAAGGTGGCTATCGCCGGCTTCATTGTCCCCTACATGTTTGTCTACAGCCCTTCCCTGCTCATGGTGGGCGAGACAACGAGCATTCTCCTGGCGTGTGTCACCGCTATTATCGGGGTGTTGGCCCTCTCCGCCGGGGGTATCGGCTTTATGAACACCCGGCTGGCCATCTGGGAGCGCCTTATTCTGATTGCCAGCGCTTTGACCTTGATCATAGGCGGATGGACATCAGATGTAGTGGGTTTTGCCCTGCTGGCCGCCGTTCTCTTTACCCAGTACATTTTCTTTCCCCGGCGCGAAAAAGAAAAGCAGGAAGCGTCGGCAACATAAATATTCAAGAAGAACCAAAACCCCTCTTTTCGAGGGGTTTTACTTTACCTATCTTCTCTCAGGAGGATATTTGCCTTTTCTGACGAATGGAGGGGAAAAGGGACGGCATATTCTTCCCGGAACGACTGGAGCGCCCATATTCGGCAAAAACCCGGGCTCGACACGGCCCCGGACATTTCCCGGGAAATATTTGTAGCAGGGTGTCGAAAGAAAAAGGCGGGAATAAAAATAAAGGGGATTGGCAAATGTTGAGAATTCTAAGCACCATAATCTTTAAGGTTTCGGGGTGGAAATTGGAGGGGGATATTCCGGAAGGCATCGACAAATGCGTCATCATTGTGGCTCCCCATACCAGCAATATCGACTATTTCTTTGGGCTGTATGCGGCATACAAGCTGAGGCTCCCCATCCGTTTTCTTATTAAACAGGAGTGGCTCAACATGTTTTTTGTCGGGAAACTCATCAAGGGAACCGGGGGGGTTGGTGTTGACCGCTCCGGGAAAAAGAACATGGTGGCCGCCATGGCGGACTTCCTCAGAAGGGCGGACCCGGTTGCCCTGGTGTTTCCTCCGGAGGGGACCCGCAAGCTCAATGCCCGGTGGAAAACCGGTTTCTATTATGTGGCCCTTAAGGCAAAGGTTCCTATTGTCTTTGCTTCCCTGGACTACGGGGAAAAAAGAGTCACGGTAGGGCCTTCCTTTATGCCTACGGGGGATTTTGCCAGGGATATGGCCGTTGTCAGGGAAGCCTACAGGCATGTGAAGGCCAGGTACCCTCACAAATTTTCCCTGCCTTACTATGATGCTGCGCCGGGCAAGGTTGTGAACGAATAGTTAACCGCTAACCTTGCAATGAATGTCTGGGTTTATTTTAATGCTGCCAGGAAATCCAGAAGGGCCTGGTTGAATTCCTCCGGCCGGGTTTCCATGGGGCAGTGGCCCGTATCCGGCATCACCAGCAGCTCGGCATCGGGCAGGTTATCGGCCAGCATTTCTCCAAATTCCAGGGGGACCCAGGCATCATTTTCTCCCCAGACCAGGAGGGCCGGTACTTTAATGTTCTCCAAGTCATCCGTAAAACCCCGGGGGGTCCGAAGCAAGTCCGCCAGGGTATCAACAGTCCCGGGAAGGGCGAGGGGCTCCAGGTACCCCCTCACGTCCCCGGCAGACGGCTCCTCCCCATAGGCGGAGGCCAGTAATCCCTGAACCCTCTCCGGGGTGAGAATATAAGGATAGGCCACTTTAAGCCAGCGGACTAGAGGGGGGTATGAAAGAACCCGGGATATGGCCCCGGGAGGCCTTCCGTGGACGGCTCCCGCCACAAAAACCAGGGAATTAACCCTGGGCGGCTTTTGAAGGGCCATAGCGGTAATGGTCCCGCCTCCCATGGAGTGCCCCACCAGATTCCATCCCATTGAAGCGGCTCCTGCCTTCAAGCTGCCGTCTATTGCATCCATCAGGTGCCACAGTACCCGGCTCCGGGCCTTCTGAGAGTGGTCTGCTCCTTTTTGCCGGGAACTGTAGCCAAACCCGGGAAGGTCCACGGCCGTCACTACGTACCCCGTATTCACCAGGGCCTCGATATTATGCCTCCAGGAAAAGGTGGACCCCCCCAGGCCGTGAACCAGGATTATTTTGCCCCGGATTTCTTCCGGTTCCCAGATACGGTAATGCAGGCTTACCCCCTCTATGCTTATGCGGGCACTTTCTGCAAAAGGTTCTTCAACCTCCCTATCCTCCGGAAGGGGGATTACATAGGGAAGGGCGGATAAGAGCAGGAAGATAACCAGGAAAACTTTCCCTGCCTGCAAAAACCCCCGATAAATTCTCTTTTCCCGCAGCCCTTTCATTCGACAGTCCTCCCAACGGTGCCGGGCCTTGACTTAGTGACATAAGCGAAGGATTATTATATATTATACACAATAATCAGGTATAAGGGGTATAGACCCGCACGAAGCAGAGCTTTCCCCGGATATTATTATTTTGGAAATAAATAAAAAAAGGTGGACAGTTCAGCGTATCCTGAATTAAAATGTAATAAAGAATAATTATCTCGTAAGTATGATTATGCATTAAAACGCTTAAAGGAGAGGTATTTCTGTGAAAAACAATCTTACATTCTTGCAGCTGCTCAATATAGCTGCCTTGATAGGTGTGGTTACCGTAAATGCTCTGGCCAATGCCCTTCCCATCAACGGTATTACCACGGGGGAGGTTTCCGATTCCTATCCTAATCTTTTTGCCCCGGCGGGATTCACTTTTGCTATCTGGGCTGTAATTTACCTGCTTCTGGCGGCTTTTGCAATCTACCAGGCGAAGGGCCTTATGGGGAATAAAGAGAAACCCGAGGGGGTCCTGGAAAAAGTGGGTTACTATTTCGCCGCTTCCTCCCTGTTCAATATGGCCTGGATTTTTGCCTGGCATTACGAAAGAATAGGCCTTTCTCTGCTTCTGATG
>SLHK01000071.1 GCA_007136165.1 Syntrophomonadaceae bacterium | reverse complement strand
GCAGGGCAAAGTTAAATGCTATACTTTACTCAGAAATTCACCCATGCGCCGCAAACCCTCCCGGATATCATCCATACCGGTGGCATAAGACATTCGGACAAAGGAGTCCAGCTCTTCAACCCCTTCCGGCCCAAAGGCGGACCCCGCCGTTACAGCCACCCTGGCCTTCTCCAGCAGTACTTCCGCAAATACTTGCGAATTCTCTATAACCCTTCCATCTATTTTTTTGCCCAGAACCCGGGAAATGTTGCCCATGATATAAAAAGCTCCCCGGGGTACCCGGCAGCTCATGAGGGGTATAGCGTTTATACCCTCAGCCATGACATTTCTGCGTTCCTGGAAGGCTTCGATCATGGCGTCAACGGGTTCCTGGCTGCCTGTCAGGGCTGCAATGGCGGCTTTTTGTGCTATGGAGTTTACATTGGAGGTGGCGTGGCTCTGGATGTCGCCCATGGCTTTGGCAATCCTGCTGTTGGCCGCTGCGTAGCCAATCCGCCAGCCTGTCATGGCATAGGATTTTGAGACACCGTTTATGGTGATGGTCAGGTCCTTTACTTCCCGGCTGAAGGATGCGGGGCTGAAGTGCTTCGCCCGGTCATAGATCAATTTCTCATAAATTTCGTCGGATATAATGAAAAACTGGTGTTTCACCGCCAGTTCGGCAATGGCCTGCAGGTCTTCCCTGGTATAGACACACCCGGTGGGGTTGTTGGGAGAGTTAATTAGTATAGCTTTGGTTTTGGGTGTGATTTTTTCCTTGAGGGCATCAAAATCAATCCTGAAACCGTCCTTTTCCAGAGTCTCAACATAAACGGGCTTCCCTGCCGCCAGTTCTACAATATACTGATACGATACCCAGCAGGGATAAGGCAGGATCATTTCATCCCCGGGGTCACACACGGCCATTACAGCATTGTAAAGGGCATGTTTGGCCCCGGAAGAGACAACGATTTGTGACGGGTCATAGGTTATGCCGTTGTCTTCCTGAAGCTTTTTGCAGATGGCAGACCTTAATTCCGGGATCCCCGAGCTGGGAGTGTAGCGGGTGAAGTTTTTTCGAATTGCTTCAATTCCGGCATCTTTAATATGTTCAGGGGTGTTATAATCCGGTTCTCCCGGCCCAAAATTTATTACATCCAGGCCTTTGCTTTTCAGCTCGGCCGCCTTGGTTGCCACCGCTATAGTGGCTGAAGGTTTGATGGACCCTACCCTTTGGGCTAAATTTAACATGTTTCTCCCTCCCCGTAATTTTATGGCACCTTCTCAGCGAGCTTTTTCCCATGAGCAGCCTTTCCCACCTCAAAGCCGGCGGCAAAGGCTTTTTCATTCAATTCCTCCGTCCCTTCAGGGGTTCTGTCCAGGATAGCCTTCATCATGGCACCCCGGGATACCCAATCCACCAGGGCGGTAATGGAACCCAGAGCAACCACGTTGGCAGTTATCTCATACCCCGTCGTTTCTCTGGCAATCCTGGTCACGGGAATTTCATAAATAATGATGGGCCCTGAGGGTTTCCTTTTTACAAATTCGGGATCGATTATCATAATTCCCCCCGGCTTTATATCTTTATGGTACTTATCGCTGGCTTCCTGGGTCATGGCCAGGACCAGGTCAGGACTTTGGACTTCCGGGTAAACTATGGGGGTGGAACTGATGATAACCTCTGAACGGCATGCTCCCCCCCTGGCCTCGGGGCCGTAGGATTTGGCAAGAACAATATGATGGCCATCGTATACCCCCGCCGCCTCGGCCAGAAAAGTTCCCGCCAGCATCATGCCCTGGCCCCCCGAACCGCTCAGCCTTACCTCGTAATACGGCATAATTACCTGCCCCCCCTTTGAGCTTTTTCAATTACCCCGGCATACTTCTCGGTGTACTCGGGCCTCTCTGCTTTATGAAGTTCGCCTACGGTGACCTTATCCCGGAGCTCTTCCGGCGTCATTTTTTTGGCCTTGTCTACCTGCACCATCCTGTCCTTTTGCATCAGAAGCATTTTTTTGCCTGCGCCTTTTTTATTCAACCTGCCGAACAGGGTGGGACAGTCACAAAGGGCTTCAACCAGAGAGAACCCCTTGTGATTCAGGGCATTTGTCATATATTTGGTTAATACCCGGGCACTGTAAGTTGTGGACCGGGCCACATAGGTGGCTCCGGCGCTTTTGGCCAGGTCGCAAATATCAAAGGAGGATTCCATATGGCCGTAGGGAGAGGTTTTGGTTTTAGAGCCTTCCGGTGTGGTGGGGGAATACTGCCCGCCCGTCATGCCGTAGTTGTTGTTGTTTAAAACGATGGCCGTTACATCGATGTTTCGCCTGGCGGCATGAATTAAGTGGTTGCCTCCAATGGAAGCACAGTCACCGTCACCCATGATGCAGACAACCTTTAATTTTGGATTGAACAGTTTTATACCCGTGGCGAAGGCCAGCACCCGGCCGTGGACGGGTGAAAATGCGCAAAACTTCAAATACCCCGCAGCCCTGCCCGAACAGCCGATTCCGGCTATTACCACTATTTCTTCCTGCTTAAAACCCACACTGTCAATGCTCCGGATGAGAGAGTTTATAACGATGCCGTTGCCGCACCCGGGGCACCAGATATGAGGAAGCCTTTCCGTCCGCACGTATTTTTCTAATAAACCGGCGTTCATCCTTAACTACCCCCTTGTACTGCGGCTAAAATTTTGCCGGGTTTGATAAGCTTCCCGTCGTATTGTCCCAGGAAGTCCACCCTGGCGGCCCCGGCCACCACTTCTTTTACCTTCCAGTACATCTGGCCGTGATTCATCTCGCAGACCAGGAATGATTTGGCTGTCTTCTTGACCCGGTTAAGGGTTTTTTCAGGGAAGGGCCATAAAGTGATGGGTTTGACCACGCCGGCCTTTATCCCCTCCCTGCGGGCGGCGTCGGCAGCGGCGTAAGCGGCCCGGGCTACGGAGCCGTATGCCACCAGGACTATTTCCGCATCTTCTGTCAT
>SLHK01000020.1 GCA_007136165.1 Syntrophomonadaceae bacterium | reverse complement strand
TGGTTTCAGGATTTTTTCGGCCCCCAGACCAGACTTCACTTCATCACCGGCGCCGATGCCATGCTGGATATCCTGACCTGGAAAGATTACGAGCACCTCCTGGACACCTGCCAGTTCATTGCCGCCTCCAGGCCCGGGTACTCCTTTTCCCGGCTGCGAAAAACCCTGGACAGGCCCGGGTCCTCCATCCTGGACAAGGTGTATTACCTGGAGATTCCCGCCATGGCCATCTCCTCCACGGCCATCCGGGAGCGGGTGCGTTCCGGGAAAACCATCAAATACCTGACCCCGGAAGCGGTGGAGCATTATATCATCAAGAATAAACTCTGGAAATGAATTGACAGCAAATTGCAAACAAAAGATTTCCCGCCCGGGAAAAACACAGCCCGGGCCAATGCATAAATTTGCGGCTTTTTTTTTATAATAAACATATGTTACCGTTCTTTAAAGGGAGGTGAATCGATAATGGTCAAAACCTTGTATGTGGGCAATCTTCCTTGGGCCGCTACAGAAGAAGAAATTAAAACTGTTTTTAGCGATCACGGGAATGTCTTGGACTGCAGGATTATTACCGAAAGAGCTACAGGCCGGTCAAAGGGGTATGGTTTCGTAGAGGTGCAGGAAGAGGATGTGGACAAGATGATATCTGCCCTGGACGGGCATGAACTTGACGGCAGAAAAATAGTTGTAAACGAGGCAAAGCCCAGAGAGAACTAGCACTATTAACTGGCAACTGAGGTTGCCTTTTTTTATTGCCCCGGCAAGGAGGAAACCGGCATTTCTTTGTCGAAAAAGACAAATGGGGTGGGAGAGGTTGGAAAAAGAGTACTTAGACTTACTGCGGCGCCGATTATCGGAGAAAACTTGCCTTCATTCCCTGGGAGTGGGACGTATGGCCAGGGACCTGGCCGGGTCCCGGGGGCTGTCCGGCCATAAGGCTTTCACCGCCGGCATCCTTCACGATTATGCCCGGGAGATGGAGGACGAATCCCTCCTCCGGGAGGCGCGGCGCTTCAGCATTCCCGTGGATGCCGTCATGCAGGTTCACCCTATACTGCTCCACGGCCCTGTGGGGGCGGAAATGGTCCGGGAAGAGCTGGGAATTGAAGATCCGGAGATTTTGACAGCCATTCGCTGCCACACCTGCGGAGGGGAAAGAATGAGTCCTTTGGCCCGGATTATCTACGCAGCAGATATTCTGGAGCCCTCCCGGGATTTTCCCGGCGTGGAAGAGCTTCGCCGGCGCTTGCAGGAGGATTTTGCCGGCGGGCTCATACAGGTGGTGGAAAGCACCATAAATTACGTTTTGAGCCAGCACTACCTTCTGCATCCCGCCACCGTGGATTTCTGGAATGAGCTCATGCAAGAAGAGAAAGAATAAAGGAGAAAGTCAAAGTGCAGCGTTATCCCGTCCTTTATGGCAGGTCCAGAAAGCTTAAGCTGCGCAAACGGAGGATAACCCTATTCATCCTGGTTTTGTTGCTCCTGCTCATTGTAGGGGTGGGTGTGAACACCGTCAGCTTTTTTAACCAGATGACGGACCGGGACAGTTGGGCTGCTTCCCTGAAAAAGGGAGTGGAGGAGGGGGATAGTCCAAATTACCTCCTGGTACTGCTTCAGGGCCAGGAGGAGCAGAAGGAACTCATGTCCCTCTACTTTATCAGCAGCCACGGCGACAACCCCTACAGCCTCCTGCTGCCGGGCAACTCCTCCTCCCAGGAGGGGAGCAGGACCTTCAAGGCAGCCTATGCCCTCCAGGGCATATTGGGGGTTGTGGAGGACTTTATGGAAATTACGGGAGAGCCCGTCCATTATTACCTGGTGTTGGAAGGGGCCCTTTTTGAGACCTTAGGAGAGAAACAGGACCTCAGGAGCCGCGGCCCCACAGCCTATTATCCCGTAGGCCCGGAACGGGGTATTAACCGGCTGGTGGGGGAGGTGCGGAGTTGGGAAAGGGAGGCCTTAACCTTTGCTCAGGAACTCATCGGCGAGACCCCCTTTTGGCGCTGGCCCGCTTTGATCAAGGAAACCCGGGATCTCTATGAAACCAACTTGAGTTGGCGGGAGATTACCGCCCTCATGAGGGCGGCCCCCGATTACTCCCTGCCGGCCGAGAGGCAGATTCACCTGCCGCCGGGAACCTGGCAGGGGACGGAAGAAGGGGAAACTCCTCTTTATGTGGTGGACCCCCGGGGCCTGGAAACCTTCCTGGAGTATATGCGGTTGGGGAGAAGCCTTAGAGCCCGGGAAGATATTATTGTGGAGGTTTTAAACGGCAGCGGTGTGCCGGGCCTGGCCAGGCGGACGGCGGAGTACCTGGAGGGGGAGGGTTTTACCGTAGTCAATGTGGCTGATGCAGACCATTTTAACTATGAAAACACCCGGGTCATCAGCCGCCTGGATGACGTGACCCCTGCCAAAGAGGTGGCGGTCCTCATCCAGGGAGCCCAGCTGCTCAGGGAAACCGTGCCGGAAACGGAAGTCATGGTAACGGTAATCCTGGGAAAAGACTTTGACCTTGAACGGGTAAACCGGTAACAACAGGAGGTGGATACTTGACAGGAATTACAGCCACAGAAAAGGCAAAACGGGCCGCCGGCCTGGCAGCGGAGAAGAAGGCCCTGGATGTAACGGTATTGGAGATTGGCCGGGTATCCTTAATTACTGATTACTTTATCATCATGAGCGGCAGCAGCCAGCGCCATGTCCAGTCCCTGGCGGATTTCATCCTGGAGGAATTCAAAAATGCTGATATCAAGCTGTTGAACCAGGCCGGTTACCGGGAAGGGCGCTGGGTTTTGCTGGATTACAGCGACCTGGTAATTCATATATTCCAGGAGGAGGAGCGGAAGTTTTACAACCTGGAAAGGCTTTGGGGAAACGCACCAAAAGTTGACAAGTGGGATTAAACTTCTTATAATAGAGTTTAATTGGATACAGGAAAAAGCCAGGAAGGGAATCAGTACCCAAGGGTAGGCCTTTTGCAGAGAGCCGGTGGCAGGTGGAAACCGGCAGGGCTGCCCTGGAGAACTCATCCCGGAGCTGCCGGGGGGAAGAAAAGTACTCCCGGAACGCATGAACAGCGTTAAGGAAACAGAAGCGAGAGGGTTTATTCCCTCTAAACAGGGTGGTACCGCGGGTACAGCGACTCGTCCCTTACCGGGGCGGTTTTTTTATTTTAACCGGGCCTTCCCGGTCACAGATGCGGAGGTATTTACATGCAAAACTACAGCCCCAAAGAAATCGAACCAAAATGGCAAAAGTACTGGCAAAAGGAGGGTTACCACGGGAGGCGGCAGGATCCCGGCGGCAAAAAGTTTTACTGCCTGGAAATGTTCCCCTACCCGTCGGGTAAACTCCACATGGGCCACATGCGGGTTTATTCCATCGGCGATGTGCTGGCCAGGTTTCTCACCATGAAGGGCTACAACGTGCTGCACCCCATGGGTTGGGACGCCTTTGGCCTGCCGGCGGAAAATGCCGCCATCGAGAACAATACCCATCCGGCCGACTGGACTCTGGCCAACATTCGGGAAATGAAGCGGCAGCAGGATTCCCTGGGGCTAAGCTATGACTGGGACAGGGAGGTTACCTCCTGCCTTCCCGACTACTACCGCTGGACCCAGTGGCTCTTTCTGCTCCTCTACAAGCGGGGCCTGGCCTACAAGAAAAAGGCTGCCGTTAACTGGTGCCCCGACTGCCGGACGGTCCTGGCCAACGAACAGGTGGAAAACGGCGGCTGCTGGCGCTGCGGGTCCCCTGTGGAGCCCAGGGACCTGGAGCAGTGGTTTTTGAAAATCACCGATTACGCCGATCGCCTCCTGGAGGACCTGGACCTGCTGGAAGGCTGGCCCGAGCGGGTCAAGGTTATGCAGAAAAACTGGATTGGACGCAGTGACGGCGCCCGCATTACCTTCCCCGTCAAGGGGGGGGACGGAGAGATATCCGTCTTTACCACCCGGCCCGACACCATTTACGGCGTCACCTACATGGTCCTGTCGCCGGAACATCCCCTGGTGGATGTCTTGAGCCGGGGCAACCCCGAGGAAAGGGAGGTTAAGGCCTTTGTGCGCCGGGTGCGGGGGATGAGCGAGATCAGCCGTACCTCGGCGGAGACGGAAAAGGAAGGGGTCTTTACGGGTTCCTATGCCGTGAACCCCATAAACGGCCGGGAGGTACCTGTCCTGGTGGGCAACTATGTCCTCATGAGCTACGGCACCGGGGCCGTCATGGGGGTCCCTGCCCACGACCAGCGGGATTTCCTCTTTGCCAAAAAATACCGGCTGCCCATCCGGGAAGTCATCGCGCCCAAGGTTCCCGGGGCGGGAGCCGGGCAGGAGGCGGGGGAAGAGGGGGCCGGCGGCAGAGGCAGCTGCTGCAGCAGCGGGAACGGCGGCGGCAGTGAAAACGGCGAAAAGGTCCGGGGAGAGCTGGAAGCGGCCTTTGAAGATTACGGGATTTTAATTAACTCGGGGCCCTTTGACGGGATGCCCAGTGAGGAAGCCATTCCCCGCATCAGCACCTATTTTGAAGAAAAGGGCTTCGGCAGACCGGAGGTTACCTACCGGCTGCGGGACTGGCTCATATCCAGGCAGCGGTACTGGGGAGCACCCATCCCCATTATATACTGTGAAAAGTGCGGCCCCAGGCCCGTCCCTGAAGATGAACTGCCGGTGGAGCTGCCCTACCACGTGGAACTGGGAGAGGGGGGGCAGTCGCCCCTGGCCCGCCACCGGGAGTTTCTGCAGGCTGAGTGCCCGGACTGCGGAGGGGGTGCCACCCGGGAGACGGACACTATGGACACCTTTATCTGCTCTTCCTGGTACTTCCTGCGCTACTGCAGCCCCGGCTATACCGAAGGGCCCTTCGCCAAGAAAGACGTGGACTACTGGATGCCTGTTGACCAGTATATCGGCGGTATAGAGCATGCCATTTTGCACCTCATGTACGCCCGCTTTTTCACCAAGGTCCTCCACGATGCCGGATTGACCAGGGCAGTGGAACCTTTTACCCGCCTCCTGGCCCAGGGGATGGTCAACAAAGACGGGGCAAAAATGTCCAAATCCAAAGGGAACGTGGTGACCCCCGATGAAATTATTGAAAAATACGGGGCCGATACCGGCCGCCTCTTTATCCTGTTTGCGGCACCGCCGGAAAAAAGCCTGGACTGGAGCGACCAGGGGGTGGAGGGGTGTTACCGCTTCCTGAAGCGGGTCTGGAGGTTGGTCCAGGATTACGCCGCCCTGGCCTCGGAGGGTCGGCAGGGACGGGATAAGGACAGGGAATTTGGCCCGGCGGAAAGAGAAGCGTATTACGCCCTCCATTTTGCCCTGCGCAAGGTGACGGAGGATGTGGAGGAGCGATACAACTTCAATACGGCAGTGAGTGCCATCATGGAGCTGGTTAACAGCCTGTACTCCTATGTGAATGAGGCGGAAAACCCCAATGCCGCCCTCATGCAGGAAGCCCTGGATACCCTGGTCACCATGCTGGCCCCCTTCGCACCCCATATCTGCGAGGAACTGTGGCAGGAGGCCCTGGTGCGGGAAGGCAGCGTTCACCGGAGGCCCTGGCCCCGGTTCAATCCGGAAGCCCTGGTGGTGGAAGAGGTGGAAGTGGTGGTCCAGGTAAACGGTAAGGTACGGGGGCGTATCACCGTTCCCGTGGGCACGGGGGACGAGGACCTGGTGGCGGCAGCCCGGCAGGAAGGGCGGATTGCCGAATACCTGGCCCGGGGCCGCCTCATCAAGGTTATCTCCGTACCCGACAAACTCCTCAACCTGGTCATCAAATAGGGGCAAATGAGGAAGGTTTGCCCCCCCAAGGCTCTATCTGCGGGTAGAGCCTTTTTTGCATTTTTTTGGATGATGAGGAAGGATAATGTTGTTCTGTGCAGAATTTCCCAGGAAATGACCCGGTTAACTTTAAGAATTTAGTGGGAAAGAGGGGAGGCCAATGAAAGGCCGGGATGTGGCAGGTATTGTCATCCTTCTTTTGGTGGTGGGGATCGCCCTGGGCTGGCGCTGGTTAAGTAAACCAGGAACGGAACCTCTAACCTTTGAGGAGCCGGAAGCTGCACCGGAAGAGATAATTTCGGAGCCGGCTGTTATTACCGTCCATGTGGCAGGGGCTGTACAAAATCCCGGGGTCTATACCCTGAGGGAAGGGGCCAGGGCTCTGGATGCTCTCCAGGCAGCGGGGGGAGCCCATTCGGAAGCCGACGAACACGCCTTCAACCTGGCCCAACCTCTTTATGACGGGCAGCGTATAGAAATCCCCTTTAAGCGAGGGGAGGAGGAAGGTAACGTTAACGGCGGCAACCCGGAAAGTTCCAGCCCGTTGATTAATATAAATACGGCTTCCGCCAGGGAGCTGGAGGCCCTGCCCAATATCGGCCCCGCCCGGGCGGTCCAGATTGTGGAGCACAGGGAGAAGTACGGTTATTTTACCAGCGTTGAGGAGTTGATTCTGGTTCCCGGAATCGGAGATAAAATCCTGGCATCCCTTCGCCATCTGGTGACAATCTACTGAAAAGGCAGATATTTATGAGAAAAGCCGAAAAGATATGAGGCCAATAAAAAAGGATTCCCCTCCCGGAAATAGAATAGTTATTAAGTTAACGCTATATTCTTAAGCGGGAGGTCGCAATGAAAAAAACAACATGGTTGATAATCAGCGCCATATTCATTATTATTTTGAGCGGGTCCTTGGGCAGCCTTTACCTGGATTACCTTTGGTTTTCCAACCTGGGGTACGCCTCTGTTTTCGTAACCCTGTTCAGCAACCGTTTTATCGTTCAAGCCATCGCCTTCCTTTTCTTCTTTGCCTTTCTTTTCTTGAATTTGCTATTAAGCCGCCGGGCCGTGGTGGATATGTCAAACTTGCGGTTGCGGCAGGCTTTGATGAATACGCCGGCGGGGAACATTCTGGCCAAGAACCGGGTCACCGTCTTTTTTGCCGCCGTTTCCTTCCTTTTTGCCATTCTTTTTACCGGTTATACCGGCGGTTACTGGTTTACAATCCGCCAGTTCTTCAGCGCCCAGCCCTTTGGCCTGGCGGACCCCATATTTTCCCGGGATGTGGGTTTTTATGTTTTTTCCTTGCCCTTCTATAACTTTATCAACCAGTATCTGTCCAGCCTTCTTGTAATTACCCTGCTGGTCATAGGCTCTATTTACCTGGCCTCCTCGACCCCTGGAATCTCCTTGAAAAACCTTTCCTTTCTCTATGAAGGCGGCGGGCACCTGTCCCTGCTGCTGGCCCTCTTTTTCCTGGTAAAAGCCTGGGGGTACCACCTGGCTTCTTTTAACCTCATCCACTCCACCCAGGGGGTGGTGACGGGCGCCGGTTACACCGATGTCCATGCCCGGCTGCCGGCCCTGAATATCTTGATGGTCCTGGCCCTGGTTTGCGCTGCGGCCCTGGTGGCAAATATTATCATGAAGAAACCCCGTATCATCCTGATTTGTGTCCTGGGCCTGGTGGCGGCTTCCCTGATACTGGGGGGGATTTACCCCTATGCAATCCAGACTCTACAGGTGGAGCCCAACCAGTTCAACAGGGAGCAGGAGTATATCCGGCACAATATTGACTTTACCCGCCGGGCCTTTGGCCTGGATCAAATCAGCGACACGGACTTTCCCGCCGTGGATACTCTAGACGGCGCCGCCCTAATGGCCAACGAAAATACCCTGGGAAATGTCAGGTTGTGGGATTACCGCCCCTTACAGGACACCTTTAACCAGATGCAGGGGATTCGGCTGTATTATCGCTTTACCGGCGTGGATTCCGACCGCTACCAGGTGGACGGGAATTACCGCCAGGTTATGATTTCCGCCCGGGAACTGGACAAGGACAGGCTGCCGCCGGCATCCCAGACCTGGGTAAACCAGCGCCTTCAGTACACCCACGGTTACGGGGTGGCCATGAGCCCTGTCAACGAGGTTACCTCCGAAGGCCTGCCCACCTATTTCATCCAGGATGTGCCTCCCCGGACGGCGGCGGGCACCGAACTCACCCGGCCCCAGATTTATTACGGTGAGCTCACCAAGGGATATGTGATTGTTAACACCAAAACGGAAGAGTTTGACTACCCCCTGGGGAACACCAATGCCTATACCACCTACGAAGGCAGCGGCGGCGTGGAACTGGGCGGGTTCTTCCGGCGCCTCCTCTTCGCCCTGAAAATGGGGGACTATCAGATAATGCTGTCGGGGGAACTGACCCCGGAAAGCCAGGTCATGTTTTACCGGGATATCGCCGGGCGGACGGAGAAAATCACTCCCTTTTTGCGGATGGACCGGGACCCCTACATCGTGGTAGACGACGGCCGCCTCTTCTGGGTTAGGGATGCCTATACCACCACCAACCTTTACCCCTACAGCCAGCAGTACGGCGGGGCAAACTATATCCGGAATTCAGTGAAGGTGGTGGTGGATGCCTACAACGGAGATGTCACCTACTATGTTGCTGAGCCCGATGACCCCTTGATCCAGACCTATGCCCACATTTTCCCCGATCTTTTTAAACCCCTGGAGGAAATGCCCGGGGGGCTAAGGGCCCACCTGCGGTATCCCGTGGAGATGTTTAACCTGCAGGCCTCTGTTTTGCGCACCTATCATATGCAGGATACCCGGGTCTTTTACACCAAGGAAGACCAGTGGCAGTTCCCCACGGAGCAGTACCAGGGCCAGTCCCAGGTGATGGAGCCTTACTACACTACCATTCAGCTGCCCGGGGAGGAGAAGGAGGAATTTGTCCTCATGCTCCCCTTCACCCCCAACGAAAGGAACAACATGATCTCCTGGATGGCAGCCCGGATGGACGGTGATAATTACGGGGAACTGATTCTCTTCAATTTCCCCAAGGACCGGACCATCTGGGGCCCCCAGCAGATTGAGGCCCGGATTGACCAGAACTCCGTAATTTCCCAGCAGATTTCCCTGTGGGACCAGCGCGGTTCCAGCGTTATCCGGGGGAACCTGCTGGTACTTCCCGTCAATGATTCCATCCTCTACGTGGAACCCCTTTACCTCCGGTCCGACCAGAGCCAGCTGCCGGAACTGGCCCGGGTTATTGTAGCCTACGGGGACATGGTGGTCATGGAGGAGAACCTGGATGCGGCTCTGATGCGGATTTTTGGGGATTATAAGGGGGATGGGGTGCCGGTGCCTCCTGCCGATGAGGAGCCGGAACCCCCTGCAGACGATGAAGAACCCCCTGCAGACGATGAAGAACCGGTCGTTACCCCTCCTCCCGGGTTGGACCCGGAACTTCGCCTTATCCTGCAGCAGGCGGCGGAACTCTTCTCCCGGGCCCAGGAGCGCCTGCGGGAAGGGGATTTTGCCCAGTACGGCCGGATTATGGAGGAGTTGGAAGAATTACTGGCCCCCTACCAGTAAGGCTGCCATACCCCCTCCTTATTGCGGCACCCGTCGGAACCAGGCTGCCGACTGCCGGTGTTGGCTGCCAATGCTGAACTGCAGCAGTCTATCAAGAGATACAGCGCAGCATATACGGGGCAGAATCAGTAAGAGATGAGGGAAGCACATGAAGGAAGTACAAATCTATACCGACGGCGCCTGTTCCGGCAACCCGGGGCCCGGCGGCTGGGCGGCGGTCCTCCTGTATAACGGCCACCGGAAGGAAATTTCCGGATATGAGCCCCAGACCACCAACCAGCGGATGGAAATCAAGGCCGCCGTGGAAGCTATAAAGTCCCTGAAGGAACCCTGCCGCGTCCGCCTCTACAGCGACAGCGCCTATTTGGTGAACGCTTTCAAGCAGGACTGGTTCGCCGCCTGGCAGCGGAACGGGTGGATTAGCAGCCGAAAGGAGCCGGTGGTAAACCAGGACCTGTGGATGGAACTGTTGGACCTGGTTCACAAACACCAGGTGCGCTGGATCAAGGTTAAGGGGCACAGCAACAACCTCTTGAACGACCGCTGCGATGCCCTGGCCAGGGAAGAAATTCAGAAAAACTCCCCTGATGCTGACGCCGAAGGTTAGGCGAGAAAGTTAACAACGGGGTCAGTAACAACGGGGTCAGGCTCTTTTGTTAACTTTCTCGGTTTTTCAAAATAGGTTAACAACGGGGTCAGGCTCCTTTGACTTGTTTTCAAAATAGTGAAACTTTTCTTCCCAAGGGTGCGTCTAAAGGGAAAAAGAGAGGGGGCTTTACTGATGAAGAAGGTTTTTCTAATTGCCTTGGTTTTGACGGTGGCTCTTTTTTCCCTGGTCAGCGGCTGTGCTTCTCGACAGGCAGCTGATGAGTCGGGCAAAGCGGATTCAGCGGCGCTTGGTTACGGTTATACCAGGGATGCCGGTTCTCCCATGGAAGAGCAGGAAGCGGCATACGACGGGGAGGATGGTTACGGGAATCATGGCCAAAGGTATGCCGTTAAAACGGGGGAAGTTGCCGTAAATGTGGAGGATATCAGGGAAAGCGAGCAGAAAATTCGCCGGTTTGTGGAAGAAAAAAGAGGATTCATCGCCGGCAGCAACTTTTACACCGATTCCAGGGGCGACTACCAGAACAGCTACTTGACGGTCCGGGTTCCCCAGGAACACTTTGATGTCACCATGCTTTTCCTGGAAGAAGACCTGGGGCGGCTAACTTCAAGTCATTCACAAGACACCGATGTGACTCTCCAGTACGTGGATATGGAAGCCCGCATTAACAACCTGGCCCGCCAGGAAGAACGCTACGCTGAAATCCTGCAGAAAGCCGATACGGTGGAAGAGATTCTTCAAATTGAGCGGGAACTGGTGCGCATCCGGGGGGATATCGAGTCCCTCACCGCCCAGTTCACCCACTTAAAAGACCGGGTAAGTTATTCCACCATTCACATAAGCATTCGCCAGACGGTAACGGCCACCCCGGGAGTAACCGCCGTCGGTTTTGAAGGAGCATGGGAAAGAGCCGTAGCTGCCCTGACAGAAAGTTTAAACACCCTCATCAACGGGGCTGCTAATTTCTTCGTCTTTTCTTTCCGGGCCATGCCATATGCTGCTTTGGTCCTGATTGGCCTCTTTGGCCTTTACAAGGTGCTGAAAAAATTTGACCGCA
Source organism: Syntrophomonadaceae bacterium (assembly GCA_007136165.1). GTDB lineage: Bacteria > Bacillota > Dethiobacteria > PWVN01 > PWVN01 > PWVN01. The sequence continues at coordinate 751 of SLHK01000020.1, read as the reverse complement.
GATCCAGCCAGAAGACCCAGTAGTTTATGTGCCGGCTAATGTTTACTACAGCAAGGCGGCAGGTTCAGGCTATAAGGAGTACGCCGGGGACCAAGCAGGCATAGGAGGACACTTGGTATGGAAGCCTATACAGAAAAAGTTTACGAGCACTTTAACAATCCCAGGAACGTGGGAGTCATATACAAAGCCCATGGCGTGGGTGAGGCAGGAAGCGGTGAATGCAGCGATTACCTGGTCATCTACATCAAGGTCAGCCGGGAGAAGGTTATTGAAGATATAAAATTCCAACTGCGGGGCTGTGCTGCTGCTATCGCTACAAGCAGCGCCCTCACGGAAATGGTCAAGGACAAGCACATCGGTGAAGCCCTGGCTGTTACCGAAGCAGATATCGTGAATTATTTGGGAGGCCTTCCGGAAGAGAAGATGCACTGTTCCATTATGGGGGTCCAGGCGTTGAAAAACGCCGTCATGAATTACCTGGAAAACCTCCGCTCCTACTGGTAAGCCCGACTAAATGGCAAACGGGCAGCAAACATGGACAGCAAGCAGCAAACGGAGGACGGTTATGGTTTGCCAGCCGGCAAAAATTTAAAAAATAAGCAAAAGGGGAAGCAAAAGAAAAATTCCTTGGTTGCCAAAAAATAATATCAAGAAAAAAAGTATCCCCCTTTTAAATGGGCAAAATATAATTGGTTATCAAAATCAAAAGGGGGATGACTATGGATAAGCAGCAAATTGATGTAAATGAGCA
>SLHK01000118.1 GCA_007136165.1 Syntrophomonadaceae bacterium | reverse complement strand
TTTAATAAGGAGGAGGAATTTTAAATGCCAGAACTTGGTGTAACCCACTGGGCGTATCTTATTGTAGTCCTGGCCATTATCCTGGCCATGATCAGGCGTAGAGGCGTGGTCTTGATTGCAACTGTCGGCATTTTTATCATCGGGTTTTTACACAGCGGCGAATTGATTGGGACAATTCAGATTGTCTTCCGCGCCTTTGAAACGGCGGGTACCGACCTCTTTGATATTATGCTAGTTATTGCTTTAATGGTGGCCATGCTGAAAACCATGGAAAGCATGGGCTCCGATTATCTTATGGTATCCCCCATCAAAAAGGTCCTGGGCAACCCCACCATCGGCTTCTTTGCCCTGGGGGCCATCATGTATGTATGTGCCCTCTTCTTCTGGCCCACCCCGGCAACGGCCCTGGTAGGGGTTATCCTGGTTCCTGTGGCCGTCAAGGCGGGCCTGCCGGCCATGGCCGCAGCCATGTCTGTGAACATATTGGGCCACGGTATGGCCCTTTCCGGAGACATGTTTCTGCAGGGGGCCCCGGCCATCACTGCCAGCAATGCGGAAGTGCCCATTGACGGCGTCCTGAGCAACGGTGCCATCCTTTCCATCACAGCAGGTTTGGTAGCCATTATCGTTGCCTTCTTCATGATCCGGAAGGAAATCGCCAAAGGAGCAAGCCCCGAGGAAGGCAGCGCCCTGGCGGAAGCCAAACCCAGGGAGAGCTATACTTCGGGAGCCCGCTTCATCGCCGTGGCAGTCCCTGTTGTCTATATTCTTCTGGTGCTCGTCATGGCTTTTACGGGGATTCGCGGCGGAGCATCAACATCCCTTCTGGGAGGTGCCGCCGCCATCTTCATCGTTTTGGGTTCCATTTTGTCCCACGGCGACAAAGCCCTGGAAAAAGCAGCGGATTATATCAAGGACGGCCTGCTCTTTTCCATTAAAATCTTTGCCGCCGTCATTCCCATCGCCGGCTTTTTCTACCTGGGTTCCCCCAGAAATGCTGTACTGATCCTGGGTGAAGGAGCCCCCGGATTGCTTTTTGACCTGGGTTCAGCCTTTGCCAATGCCCTGCCCATTTCCAGCATTCCCGTGGCCTTTGGTGTCATGATTACCGGTGTCATTACCGGCCTGGACGGGTCGGGCTTCTCCGGGCTGCCTCTGGTAGGTTCCCTGGCCAATGCCCTGGGGACACCTCTCGGGCTTAATGTGCCGGTCCTGGCCGCCCTCGGCCAGGTAGGCAGCGTTTTCTCCGGCGGCGGGACCCTTACCGCCTGGGCTTTTGGCCTGGTGGCTACTGCCGGGGTTGCGGGAGTATCGCCTCTGGATTTGGCCCGGAAGAACTTTATTCCCGTCGTTTCCGGTTTGGTAGTGGCAACCATACTGGCCATTATCATGATGTAAGCACATTATTTAGCATTATTGAATAGGCTAAGTTAGCAGGCCTTTTTACACTAGTAAGGGCTGCCAGCAGACAAAAAAGCGGGGCAGTAAAATGGATCGTTACGTATTTGCTATGGGTTTATCGAGAATCATATTTGCCTTTCTCAACCTGGGGGCGGCCGTCCTCATCTGGAAGTTGAACGATGCCGCCGACGGCATAAAGATTAACGCCCTCTTTGGCGGCATTATGGGCCCGGCAGTATTCTTGATTGTCGGTGCTCTGGGGGTGGCGGGGATGTCCAAACGGATGCCCCCGGAAAATTACCTTATGATTATCGCAGGAACCATCCTGATTTTACTGGGCACCCGCAGGTAGCAGTAAAAAACATATAAATAAAGGGGTTGGCCGGATGAACGGCCAACCCCTTTATTTATTCTTCAAATTTCCCGGACTGTTATGGCAAATACTTAACAATCAGGTCCGCTTCCACTTCTTTTACCCGGTCAAAGTCCATGGCTCTGCCGTAATAGGGCTCCCGCTCCAACTGAAGTGCTTTAGCCCTCTTCAGGCAGCCGATACCCTTTTCCAACAAGTCGTTGAAACGCTCTTGATAGTCTTTAAGCAATCCCGCTTTCCAGCTGTCCCCCTGGGGGTGGTCCAGGGACAGGAATTCCCTGTGCAGGATGTTTTCCGATGCCAGGGTAAAGGTCTGATAGCCCGTTGACTTTACTATGGCAATCCTTTTTTCAGGTATAACCAGGGCATCGATTTTCTGGGGATCCAGGGCGCAGTGATACACTTCCAGGGAAAGCCCTTTAAGATGCAGGACCCGATAGATGGTCTCCAGATAGTCGCTGATGCCGGAGCCCGGCACTCCTGAAAGCAGGTAGACCTCACAGCAGGAAGAAAGAATGCTCTCGTAATAGTTGACCAGCCCTTCCGGGGAGATGGCGCTGGCAAAGAGGTGCCTTTCCGAGCTGTTATTCCTGCAGGGCTCGTCATCCAGGATCCTTCCCTGCAGATGCAGGATGGTCTTATGGTTAATTTTTTTATTCAGCAGGCTGGAGGTATGTACCTCTAGTCCTTTTAAGACCAGTTTGGCCTCAGCCAGATAATTGTAGGCCGCAGCGAAAGATTCTTTAATCTCACCATTAATGGCTATCAATTTGTTTTTAAAGGGCAGCATTTTTTCTATATCCCAAAATTCCCCCAGGTTGATGATCTCGTCGTAGAGACCCGGCAGCTTAAGATCCACAGCATGAGGGGGGGTACCGTCAATGACAGCGAACTTCAAGCCGGGAGCCGCCACCCCATCCAGTGATGTGCTGTCAGAGGAACAGTAAAAATACTCCACATCGTTACCCGTTTCCAGGATGTGATTCCCCAGATTCTGCATGAGCGTCGACTTCCCGGTCCCGGGTCCGCCTTTCAAGACAATAAACTTCCCATCTTTTTTGTCCATGATATGATCAAACAGTGAATAAAAGCCGTAAGCAGTATTGCCTCCGGCAAAAAATTTTCGTGCCAGCGGGCTTTGTGACACTTGAAATCCCTCCTCCTAAATTATACTATCATAATATTCGTCAACCCCTTATTGGTGCAAAACTCTCCGGTGTGCACCCAAAATAACGGCAAACATCCTTGATAGGAATTACAGCATGCATAATTACAG
>SLHK01000126.1 GCA_007136165.1 Syntrophomonadaceae bacterium | reverse complement strand
TATAATAGAAATTGACAGGAGGTGCATGAAATGGATAAGCCTGAGAAAGAGATAGTCCAGGAACTGGGGTCGGTTCGTATTGCCGATGATGTGGTGGCTATTATAGCCGGCCTGGCAGCCACCGAGGTGGAAGGGGTGGCCGGGATGAGCGGCGGTTTTGCCGGGGGAATAACAGAAATCCTGGGCCGCAAGAACCTTTCCAAGGGAGTAAAGGTGGAGGTGGGCGAGAAAGACGCCTTTATTGAGCTCTTTATCATCGTTAAATACGGCGCCCGGATTCCCGATGTGGCCTGGAACATTCAGGAGAACGTCAAGAAGGCCGTGGAAAACATGACAGGATTGGAAACCAACAAGGTCAACGTCCACATACAGGGCGTGGAGTTTGGTTCCCGCACCTCCGAGGAAGACGAAGTCTAGGATAAAAAGAAAGGAGCCTGTTTTTTATGAAGGGTCTGACCAAATTGCTGATAGCTGTCTACAGCCTGGTTGTCATGGCCATTTCCGCCCTGGTGGCAGGGCTGGCAGCGCCTCTTCCCTTCCTGGATGATCTTCGGACAAGCTTTTTGCTCATTTACAACAACTGGCTCTTTGCCCTGCTGGGGATTGCCGTCTTTTTTCTGGCCCTGTGGGCCTTCTTATTGAGCCTGCGTCCCCTGGAGAAATCCAAGACCATCGACCACCCGGGGGAGCTGGGAGAGTACAGGATTTCCTTCGAGGCCCTGGAAAACCTGGTTCTGCAGGCTGTCCGGGATATCCAGGGCGTTCGGGATACCCGGAGCCGCCTTTCCTTGAAGGAGGAGGGGCTGGTAATCGATCTGCGCATCGGGACCCTGCCCGACCTGAAGGTCCCGGAACTGGTGGAAGAAATCCAGCGGAAAGTTAAGGATTACGTCCAGGAAACAAGCGGTGTGGAAGTGGCGGAAGTAAAGGTCCTGGTGGAGACCATCACCAAGGAAACCAGGAGAAAATAGTTTTCCCAAAAGAGGTGTCTTGATGGACTACAAAGATATCTGGCGGGACTTCTTCAGCAGACATTGGGGCAAGATACTGGGAGGCATTTTATTTTTCCTTATAGGAATAATATACTTAAAGTACGGGTTCATCCGGACCCTGTTTCTACTTGTGATCACCTGCCTGGGCATTTACATTGGCGGCAAAAAATTGGACGGCAGCCGGGATATACAGGATTTCCTGGGGGATTTATGGCCCATTCGTCGCAACAGGAGTTGACTTATTTGTGAGCAGGCGTTCAGCCAGGGAAGCGGTCTTTAAAGTCCTATTTCAGTCTGATATCACCGGGGAGGCTCCGGAGACGGTCCTTTCCCAGGAATTCTTTCAGGAGTCCCTACCCCAGGAGGCCGACAGAGACTTCGCCAGGGAACTGGCTGCAGGTATCGGGGAGGAAACCCGCCGGCTGGATGAGGAATTGACCCCCTACTTAAAAAAATGGCACCTGAAGCGGCTACCCGTGGCGGACAGGGCTATTTTACGACTGGCCATCTATGAAATTCTCCATGTTAAAGAGGTCCCCGCCAAGGTCTCTATCAACGAGGCCCTGGAACTGGCAAAGAAATACGGAGATGCCAAGTCAGCCCCCTTTATCAACGGGGTCCTGGACAGCATCCTTAAGGACTTGAAGGAGGAGAGCCGGGATTGAGCTCCTTTTTTTTGGGTCTGGATACATCCTGCTACACCACCTCCATGGCTGTCCTGGATCGGGGCGGAAACCTGGTGGCGGACCGGCGGCAGATGCTGCAGGTTAAGAAGGGACAAAAAGGGCTGAGGCAGTCAGAGGCCCTTTTTCAGCATATACGGAACATGCCCCTTCTCTTCGAGGGGGCAGGGGCGGAAGGCTTTTGCCGGGAGACGGCCGCCGTTGCCGCCGGCACCCGGCCCAGGCCCGAGGCCGGTTCCTACATGCCCGTCTTTCTGGCGGGAGAAAGCATGGCCCGCTCCCTAGCGGCGGGGCTATCAGCCCTTTATATTGAATCCTCCCACCAGGAAGGCCATATCATGGCGGGGTTGTGGTCCGCTGCCCTGGATTGGCAGGATTTTTGGGTCTTTCACGTATCGGGGGGAACCACCGAAATTCTGCAGGCCGCCCGGGAGGACAGGGGTTTTACCGTTAAAAAGGCAGGCGGCAGCCAGGACCTGTCCGCCGGTCAGTTCATAGACCGTATTGGCGTAAAACTGGGGCTTCCCTTTCCCGCCGGCCGACACCTGGAAGAGTTGGCCCGCAAAGCTTCCGGTTCCCTGCCCCTGCCTGTGGCCGTCCGCCGCCGGGAGATCAGTTTTTCGGGGCCTGAAACCCGCGCAGCCCGGTACCTGGAGGAAGGCGCCGCCCAGGAGATTTTGGCCCGCTCCGTGGAGGAGTGCATCGCCCGTTCCCTGAGCCTGGCGGCCCGGCAGGCCCTGCCGGGGCCCGGCGAAAGGGTTCTTTTTGTGGGCGGTGTCATGGCCAACGAAAGGATCAAGGGATGGCTGTCGGACGAGCTCGGGGATATGGAAGTTCACTATGCTTCACCCGCCATGAGCGGGGACAATGCCGTGGGGCTGGCGGAAATCGCCCGCCGGGCCTGGCTGAAGACTAACGGGTAACGGAGGAAGCAACAGTGAAAATTTTTAGTGTTTGGGAATTGACCCGCTATGTCAAGAATCTGCTTTTAAAAGACGAAAGGCTTCAGTCCCTGTGGGTTAAAGGGGAGATATCCGATTTCAGGCAGCCCTCTTCCGGGCACCTCTACTTCAATCTGAAGGACAGGGATTCCTCCCTGCGGTGCGTCATGTTCAGGGGGAAAAACAGGTTTTTGAAGTTTACGCCCCGGGAGGGCCAGGAGATTATTGTCAGGGGGTCCCTTTCCCTCTATGAAAAGGCGGGGGTGTACCAGGTATATGTAGAGGAAATGCTGCCGGGGGGGCCCGGGGATTTGAACCAGGCCTTTGAGCGGCTGAAGGAGAAGCTGGCGGAGGAAGGGCTGTTCGATAACCGCCACAAGAAAAGGATCCCCTTTTTGCCCCAGCGGGTGGCCCTGATTACCTCCCCCACGGGGGCGGC
>SLHK01000143.1 GCA_007136165.1 Syntrophomonadaceae bacterium | reverse complement strand
GCAGCCGGAGGGCTGGGGGCGGGGCTCATGGCTTTCCTGGGAGGAAGGCTTAAGCCCGGCATTGAGCTGGTTATGGAAGCCGTCGGGTTTGCCGGGCACCTGAAGGGGTGCGATTTTGTCCTGACGGGAGAAGGGAAAATAGATGCCCAATCCGCCTTTGGCAAAGTCCCCGTGGGGGTGGCCCGGGAGGCCAAAAAGCGGGGCCTTCCCGTGGTGGCCCTGGCGGGAAGCGTGGAGCGAAGCCGGGAGATGGAGAGGGTCTACAGAGAAGGGGTCACAGCCTGTTTTTCCATTGTAAAGGGCCCCATGACCCTGAAGGAGGCCATGGCCCAGGCAGACCTTCTGGTGGAGGAGGCCGCCGCCGAGGTGATGCGCCTTTGGGTAAGTATTAAACCGGGGACGGAGGGATATGCTTTTGAAACCCGATAAGGAAATTTCCTACGATGATATTTTGGCAAAAAAGGGCAGAAGGTACCTGGGCTATTTTTGCTCCTATGTGCCGGAGGAAATATTTCATGCGGCAGGGTATACCCCTGTGCGCCTTTTACCCCGGCCCCGCCCCCTGGGGGAGGCGGATGCTCACCTCCCCGTCAACACCTGCTCCCTGGCCCGTTCCTGCCTGGAATTGGCCTTCTCCAAAAGGGGGGCGGGTTTCAGCGCCTTTGCCTTTGCCCATACCTGCGATACCATGCAGTGTCTGGCGGATATTTTTCGCACCAGGCTGCCGGATAAGCCCGTCTTTAACCTGATAGGCCCCGTAAACCGGGAGGCTTCCGGGGCAAGGGAGTTTCTCCTGCAGCAGCTGGAGGCCCTTATCGGGCAGGTAAACCCGGCAGCGGAGAGGAAGATCACTTCATCCCGTCTCTTGAAGAGCATCAAGGCCTACAATAAGCTTCGCCTGCAGCTGGACCAGTTACATAAAAAAAGGCGGGAACTGCCGGCGGTGGAGTTTTACCGCCTGGTACAGGCAGCCATGCTCCTGCCCAAGGAAGAGGCCCTGGAACTAATTAAGGGCAGCCGGGCTCACCGGGAGGAGGCGGCCCCCCACGCTCTTCTAGCCGGCGGGGAAGAAAAGCCCGGAATATATCTCCACGGCGGGATGCTCTATGACCTTTCCCTGGTATCCCTGATTGAAGATTTGGGCGGCCGGGTGGCGGGGGATAACCTGTGCAGCGGCACCCGGTACTTTAACCTGCCTCTTGTCAAACCCCTGCCCGGGGAAGGGCCCCTGGAAGCCCTGGCGGACCGGTACCTGAAGCGCCTTCCCTGTGCCGCCAAACACCCCACCCTGGACGACACCGAAGGCCACCTGGTCCGGGATGTGGCGGAATCGAAAGCAGCGGGAGTTGTATTTCTCCACGATGTCTTTTGCGAGCCCCACAGTTGGGACCTGGTCATCCTGCAAAACAGCCTTCAGTCGACAGGCATCCCCCACATCACTATTGAGATGGACCACATGGGCGTCACGGAGCAGATAAGGGGCCGATTACAGGCTTTTATGGAACGGTTGAAGGGGGATTTGTGAAGGTGAAAAAATACCGCAAGCTCAAATCCAATGCCCTCCTGCAGAAAATTGTGCAAAAGGATTACCTGAAATCTCGGGTCCTGCACCGCCTGGGGCCCTCAGCCTGGGTGACCAGCGGCTTTCCCGTAGAAATTTTGCGGGCCATGGGGATTAGCCCCTTTTACCCGGAAAACTACGGTGCCCTGTGCGCCGCCCGCAAAGCTTCGGCCCGCCTCTGCCAGGAGGCGGAGGACAGGGGCTATTCCCGGGAGCTTTGTGCCTACGGCCGAAACCACCTGGGCTCCCTCTACAACCCTTCCCGGGCTCCCTTAAAAGGCCTGCCCCGGCCCGACCTGCTGCTGGCCTGCAACAACATCTGCGGGACGGTCCTCAAATGGTACCAGACCCTTTCCCGGGAGCTGCAAGTGCCCCTTTTCTTCCTGGATACCCCGTATAGAAGCGGGGGGGATAATGGGGAGGGGGCTGTATCCTACGTAGAAAAACAGCTCCATACCCTGGTGGAGTTTCTCGAAGGGCGGACGGGCAGGAAGCTTAACGAGGACCGGCTGCTGGAAACCCTGGAACTGTCGGCGGAGGCTACCCGGCTGTGGGCCAAGGTGCGGGACATGGGAAAACACCGGCCTTCCCCCATCAATGCCCCGGACCTCTTTGTCAACATGGCCCCCATCGTGGTGCTGCGGGGGACGAAGCAGGCGGCGGACTACTACCGGGTGCTTCTGGCGGAGCTGGAAGGGCGGGTGGCGGCGGGGGAGGGGGCCCTCCTCAGGGAAAACTTCCGCCTGCTCTGGGACAACATTGCCATCTGGCACCGGGTCCTTTCCTTCTACAGCATGTTTACCGAATACGGCGCCTGTTTTGTCGTGGATACCTATACGGGAGCCTGGTCCGGGACCTGGGATGCGGGAGAAGACCCCTACCGGAGCATGGCCCGGGTTTATACCCGCATCATGCTGAACCAGGGCATTGAGTCCCGGGCCGCCGCCATGCTCAAGGATGCAAAGGACTATGGCGTGGACGGTTTTGTCATGCATGCCAACCGCTCCTGCAAGCCCTATTCTCAACTGCAGCTGCCCCTGCGCCGGGTTTTAACGGAAAATACCGGGCTTCCGGGCCTCCTGGTGGAAGCGGATATGTGCGACCCACGAAACTACGCCGCAGAAAGCATAAAAACCCGGGTGGAAGCCTTTCTGGAAAACCTGGCTTGATTTAAGCCAATAGAAGCCCCGACTAAAAGCCCCGGCTGTAAGCCGGGGCTTTGTGGGTTTATATATGCGGTTAAGGGCAATAACCGGAAACGGCTTGCGGGGGATTAACCGGTTTTATCCTCCAGTTTATTCTCTTCCTCTTCCCTCAGGACCCGGCGCAGCACCTTGCCCACCATGGTTTTGGGAAGTTCCTTGCGAAACTCCACCATTTTGGGGACTTTATAGGCTGCCAGGTTTTCTTTGCAGTATTTGATGACCTCTTCTTCTGTCAGGGTTTCCCCTTCCTTGACCACGCAGTAAGCCTTGATGGTTTCCCCCCGGTAGGGGTGGCGGAT
>SLHK01000106.1 GCA_007136165.1 Syntrophomonadaceae bacterium | reverse complement strand
CCCTCAGGCAGATAAGCAGGCAGTTTTACGGGAAAGGGGGCCTCCTCCGTCGCCCGGTAAAGCTTTTTAATCACGGCCGGATCGCCCTCGTCCAGATACCGGTGGCCTTCACTGTGCTCATTGCTTTTGTCCGTGAACATGAAGGTAAAGGAATGGATGACCTTCCTGCCCGCCGAAGTCACCTCTTCGGGATACACCAGGTACAGGCTGGTGAAAACCAGGAAAACTATCGCACAGGTGATTAAAGATTTCTTGGCCAGGGTCTTTAAGCGCCTCTTGCCTCTCCTAACCTCGATGTTGGTGATAATCTCTTCAAATTTATGGGGAGGAGGCTTCACCCCCTTGTTCTTCTCCATGTCGTGGGTAAATACTTTTTTCAGATAACTATCCAGACCGGCGCTGTCATGTATATCCATCTATTTGATCCTCCTTATGGTGCTGGAGTGGCGCAGTTTCTCTTTGAGCAGTTTCAAGGCCCTGGAACACCTGGACCTTAGAGTATTTTCATTGATATTCAGTTTTTCCGCCATTTCCCTGTAAGACATGTCACAATAGAATCTCAAGTAGAGGACAACACTGTACATGGGCTTTAGGGAGTTAATTACATCCAGGACCTCTTCCCTGTATTCTTCGCGCAGGTACATATGCTCGGGGCTGAAGTCCCTATGCAGGTAATCCCTGCCGTTTTCCGGCACCTCATCTTTAAGTATGTACTGCCTGTTCTTTTTAAGCTCGTCAATGGCCAGGTTAGTTGAGGTTACGATTATCCACCTGACAAAATGGTCCATGCTTTCGATACCGTCAAAGTTCTCAAAAGCCCTTTCGAAGGCCTCATGGGCAATATCTTCCGCAGCCTCCTTGTCCCTTGTAATCCTCAGGGCGACGGCATAGGACTTGTAGTAGTATTCTTCATAAAGAAAACTGAAGATCTTTTTGTTGGGCTTTTGAATGATGCCAAATTTCCTGATAATTGACATAGTCTTGCTTACCATCCATTTTCTAAATTGCTAAAGTATTTCTATGAACGTATCCGTTTTCCTGCAAGAGAGAGAAATAAGGATGGGAGCAAAAGCTTTGCTTTTTCCGGGTTCCCATAAACGATTCACCGTAACAGGCGAACGGGTTAACCGGCAGCCACCAAAGCCTGACAAATTACTGGGAGGGTTGGGCCATGCAAAAGACTCTGAAAGCCCCCAAAATGGAAAGCTTCCAGGAATCCCTGGCCACCATTCTTAAGGTCAACATTTTAGTCCTGAACCGGGACGGGAAACTCCTGGCTGCCTACAACCGCCAGAGCCCGCCCTTTTCCCTCTTTGAAAAAAGCCTGAAACTCGAAGAAGACTACAGGGAATTCTTCCGGATGCTCCCCTCCCTGGACTGGGATTCCCGGGAATTGCGGGCCCTCCGCGACCCCCTGGGTCTTTCCGCCGCAGCCTTTTCCGTGGACGGGGAACTCTTGGTACTCCTGCTGGGCTGTCTGAACTGTGAAAGGGACTCAAGCCGCCATGTCCTCTCCCGCCTGGGGGAATACGGCATCGCTGACGGCAGGCATATCCTCGCCGCCCTGCCCCCCTACCGGTGGCCCGAGCTCCGGGAACAGCTTTCCCCCATCCGCTCCCTCTACATCGGACTCCTGGCCTCCGGCGGGACAGGGGAAAAGGCGGGCCAAGGTACCCCCTTGCCGCTGACGGAACAGGTAACCAGGCTGATGCTGAGCCTCCTCAACCTGGAAAACTTAAGCCTGGAGAACCTTTTATGCTTCGTAGCCGGCTCTCTGATCCTCCTTCTAAACGCCCGGGGGTCCTGGGTTTCCACCTACCACCTGTCTGCCAAAACCGTAACGGTCTGCCGGTGCGCCGTGGGGGATGAGCCGGTGCCGACAGAAGAAACCTGGGAGAAGGGCATCCGGCAGGAGATAAACCCTGGGGCCTTCTTTGCCAACTTTAATGAGCCCGCCTCCCGGCATGGAAGTGGACCCGGCATTGAAACGATCTTTTTGAACAGGAAGGCCTTCAAGGCCTTCCTCGGGGTCATAGAACCCGGGCAGGGCAGCACGGCGGCGCTTCTGGCCTTCAGCCGCCAGGTGGCGCTGGCCCTGGAGATTTACAGCGTCTACCAGACCCTGCAGCAGCGTTTGAAAAACCTTTTGAAGTCCTTAAACCACGGCCTTATAGTAACCAACACCGAAGGTACCGTCATGCTGGCAAACCAGGCAGCCTGCAGCATCCTGGCCGCCCAAGATATTTTCCCCGCCCCGGGCATTTCCCTGGAGCAATCAGGGCTTCCCCCGGATATGGCGAAGGCCGCCGCCGAGGCCGCCTCCCGGGGAACCTCCCGCACCGGCCAGGAATCATTTATGGGGGAGGGGGAAGGCGCCCTGTACCTGTCCTGGGATGCAGGCCCCCTCCTGGACGACGACAACCGCATCATAGGCGCCATCCTGTATTTGAGGGATATAACCCGGGAGGTTAACCTGAAGCGGCAGCTGCAGAACTCGGAGCGGCTGGCCATAGCGGGGGAGGTGGCGGCCTCCCTGGTCCACGAGATCCGCAACCCCCTGACGGTGGCCATGGGCAGCCTCCAGTTTGTAAAGATGGTGGACGATGCCGGGAAGAGGCAGAAGTTCATGGAAATGACCCTCAGCGAACTGAAGCGGATGAACCAGATCCTTACTAACTTTTTGAGCATCTCAAGGCCGAACCATGACATGGCTGTAAAGGAGATGGACCCGGGGGAGGCCCTCCAGGAAATCAGCAGCATCATCAGGAGCGAGGCCATGCACAACGACATTGACCTGGAGATCCAGCAGGAGGCGGCGCCCCTGGTCCTGGGGTCCAAAAACGGCCTCAAGCAGGTGTGCCTGAACCTGGCCAAGAATGCCATGGAGGCCACGGGCCGGGGGGGAAGGCTCCTTATCTCTCTTAACACCGTTAACGGCCGGGTCAATATCTCTTTTAAGGACAACGGTCCGGGAATAGCGGAAGAACACTTCAAGAATATCTTCAGGCCCTTCTTCACCACCAAGGAAAAGGGAACGGGCCTGGGCCTGTGCGTGTCCAAGCGGAT
>SLHK01000054.1 GCA_007136165.1 Syntrophomonadaceae bacterium | reverse complement strand
GCTACCCGGGACATGGAAAGAACCGGGCCTTAGGACGCCGGTTCTTTTTAGTGGACCAGTTTGCTTTCCAGCTCCGCCACCACTTCCGAGGCGCTTCGCCCCGAAGCATTCACCACCGGCACTTCATAAACCAGGTTTTGCTGGTTCATGAGATTGTTGTCCATACCGGTAACCACGGCAGCATCCACAGGCAGGCTGGTTTTCAAGCCCACCACCTGGAAACCTTTCTCTTCCAAAAGATTCTTCAAGCTGGTCAGGCCTTCTTCTACGGCAATCGTGCGCTCCATAGGGCACCTCCTATGCACTGTTCTGACGTTAGCATGTGCATTACAGGCGCAATTATACGGAGAGGGCGGGGTCTTAAGCCTTAGTCTTCTTATCCTTTGGGTCTTCCCGGCTCATAGAGCAGCGACCGTCGAAAAATGCCCCTTCCTCCATAATTACCGTATCAGCCCGCAGGTCACCCCGCAGAGTGCCCCCCTTTTTTATCTCCAGCCGGCCTCTGACTTCCACGTTGCCTGCCAGCAGTCCCGCCACCGCCAGGTTGCCGGCATCCACATCGGCTTCAACTTTCCCCCCTTCGCCAACTATAACCTCGCCGGGGGTGATGATCTTGCCCTGGACGCTGCCATCCACCCGGATGCTGCTCTTTGCCGTCACCGTCCCTTCCACCCTGGTCTCGGGCCCTATTACTGTGGTGACCTTGTCGGGGCTTTCAGTCTTTTGCTTTAACACAGCTTTGCCTCCCTTAATTCATGTAATCCCGGGGATCCACCCTTTCCCCTTTGTAATGAACTTCGTAGTGCAGATGGGTTCCGGTGCTGGATCCCGAGTTCCCCATATATCCTATAATCTCTCCCTTGCTGACGGTGTCACCCACGGAGACGGCATAACCCCGCAAATGAGCATAGTAGGTTACATAATCATAGCCGTGGTCGATAATAATGAGCCGCCCCCAGCCGGAACGATAGGAAGCCTCCACTACTTGCCCGCCGGCCGTAGCCACTATGGGTGTGCCGGAGGAATTGGCTATGTCTATACCATAGTGAAACTGTATGCGGCGGGTAAAAGGGTTGCGCCGGTAGCCGAAGGGAGAGGTAATCCTGCCCTGGGTGGGCCAGATAGAGGGGGTGTGGTCCATCTGGTGCTGATATTCTTCCGCCGCCCCCACCAGGCTTTGCAGTTCTTCCGCCTTTACCGTCAATGTGCTGTGCAAACTCTCCAACTCCATGGCACCAATCCGATAACCGCTCCGGTCCGCCAGCTGTTCCGTACCGCCCAAACCCACCACATCCATATCCCCTGTTTCCGCCTCGTCCTCCATGCCTAAAATTTCCCGGATCTGGTTGCTGAGCTCTTGGACTTCCTCCACCTGTTTCGTAAGCCGGAGGGCCTGGTTTGACAGGTAATTAATTTCAGCCTTTTGGGCCCTGGCCACTTCCTTAAGGTTTTCCAGTTCGCCCACCTGAGAGGACATGTGGTTGTAGCTGTGAAAAAAAACAGCGAGAAACAAGGCGCCCACCACCAGGGCTGCCAGAATGATGTGGGGGGTGTTTGTGGGAACCTTCAGGCTTACAGGCCCCTTTCCCGTATGGGGAATGATCAGCAGGGTCATCTTCTCCGATTTTTTGTCAGGCAAAAGAATCCCCCCCTTCCTGCAGGGCCCTGGCCGCCTGCTCCAGCACCCGGGCCTCCTCCTGGCTCAAATTATAAGAGGAGGTCCCTCCCTTAACGGGCTTGGCATAGGTTCGGCACTCTTCCCGGCCGTAGAGGGCGCTTAGAACGATGCCATCTCTGTTTTCGTCCAGCAGGGCCAGAGAATAACTTAAGTCGCTTCCCGTATTATGAAAAGCATTGTAGCGGAGCAGGCTCATGCCCCGGACAGAGGTTTTTGTCTTGTCAAACAAAGCCTTCTGATTCCTGTCCACCCGGAGCAGTTCTGCCTTCACCGCATCCATTTCACCGTGAACGGCCTGAAGGATTTCCTCCAGGTTTCCTTCAGGGGCCCTGCCCAGAAGGCGCCGGTACTTCTTTGCCAGGCGGGCAAGCTGCAGGGATTGGCGTATGTACAAGCACAAAAGAAGCAGCAAAAGGCCCAGGAAACCCGAAAGAAAATAGAAAAACACAGCGGGGTCCAGGATATATGCGGCAATTTCCTGCATGGGCTCACCACCTTGCTCAAAGGGTGTACTAGAGAAAATTCGCCACCAAACTCCCTTTTCCTTTTTTTGCACAAAGAAAAGCCCCCTCTTAGCATGGGGCTTCCACCATGGTTCCACGTGGAACGACAAATGATTTTCAGTATAGTTTGCCTTCCTCTAGAATAAGCTCCACAATGCGCTCCAACTCTTCTTCGCTGTAATAGGTTATTTCCAACCTTCCCCTGCGGCCGGTTTTTTTAATTTTGACCTGGCAGCCTAAATGGTGACGAAGCTGTTCTTCCAGATCTTCGGTGAAGGGGTCCTGGACGGGTTTTTCCCCGCCCTTATTCTCTCCCTCTTCCTTCCTTTGAGGGGCGGTTAAGATGCTGTTGACCAGTTCTTCGGTGGAGCGCACCGACAGACCGTTTTTTATTACCTGGCCCGCCGCATCCTCTATGGGTTTCTCTTCCCGCAAAGACAGCAAAGCCCGGGCATGTCCCATGGATATCTGCCCCTGGGCCAGGGATGACAGCACATTATCGGGCAGCTGCAGAAGTCGAAGCATATTGGCCACCGTGGGGCGGCTTTTGCCAATACTTTTTGCCAGCTGCTCCTGGGTGAAGCCGAATTCGTCCAGGAGCTGCCTGTAAGCCGTGGCCTCTTCCACGGGATTCAAGTCTTCCCGCTGGAGGTTCTCTATGAGGGCGATTTCCATAACCTGGGCGCCCGATATTTCCTTTACCACAGCGGGGATGGTTTCCCTGCCGGCCATCCTGGCTGCCCTAAAGCGGCGCTCTCCCGCTATCAGAGAATAACCTCCCTGGTCCCGCTTTTGCACAATGACGGGCTGTAATATGCCGTGTTCCCGCACAGATTCGGCCAACTCCGCCAGGCCTTCCTGGTCAATGCTCTGTCGGGGCTGCCGG
>SLHK01000193.1 GCA_007136165.1 Syntrophomonadaceae bacterium | reverse complement strand
CCTCTTTTAAAAGGGGCATTAATGTTCCCGGCAATGCTTCCCTCTTCGGGCACTATTTCAAAGTCATATTCCCTCTGCAGGACCTTTAAGCTGTCTTCAGGCCCTACCACGATAACTCGGGATATTTCTCCCACCCCCTGCAGTACCCCCAGGATATAGGCCAGGGCCGCCCTGCCTCCCAGGCTGATAAAACTTTTGTTCTTCACCCCCGCCTGCCTCGTAAGCTCGTTTTCTTCCGCCGTACCCGCCAGCACCAGTGCCATCATAGAACTCAACTCCTTTCTTATAGGGCCTTTAGTTCAACCCCTGCGGGGCTGACCGTGACATTTTCCGACCAAAACCCCCGGGACCTGAAAAGTTTTGCCGCTTCGGCAGCCTCGGTTGTACCTCGAAAAAAGCCAAAAACAACGGACCCGCTGCCGGACATAAGGGCTTTAAGGGCTCCCGCTTCCTCCAGGGCTTCCTTGAGAGCGAGTATTTCCTTTCTTTTGCCGCCTGTCCCCTCCTCCAGGACATTAACCATGAGCCCCAAGGCCTCCTCTGCCTTCCCCGCCTTTACGGCCCCCATCAGGGAACCAAAATCAGGCCTTTCCTTAATTTTCGCCAGGGGGAGACTTCCATAGACCCCGGCTGTGGACAGGCCAAAGGGGGGTTTCACCAGGACCAGGGGGCCCCATGGGAAGGGGGGCAGGGGGCTTATCCTCTCGCCCAGGCCCTCAACCAGGGCAGTTCCCCCTGTCAGGCAGAAAGGGATATCGGCCCCCAGGGAAAATCCTATTTCCTGCAGGTCTTTTAGGGGCAGGTTCATGCCCCAAAGCTGATTTAGAGCCACCAGGGTGGCGGCGGCATCGCTGCTCCCCCCCCCCAGCCCCGCCTCCAGGGGAATGTTTTTTTCCAAATGTATATGAACCCCCCGGCGTTGGCCGGAAGGTTTATGGTTCTTCAGGGCCAGGGCGGCTTTGTAAACCAAATTCTCCCCCGGGTCCAGGAGGTTGCTGCTGCACGAAAGACGGATATCCCTTTCCCGCGGGTCAAAAAAGAGGTCGTCCGCCAGGGAAATACTCTGCAGGAGCATACGAACCTGGTGATATCCGTCCTCTTGCCTGTGGAGGACGTCAATGGCCAGGTTGATTTTAGCTCGGGCCAGAACAGCAAGTTTCACGGCACCGGTTCCTTTCTCCTGTCATATAAAGAGAGTATTCGACCTTGGCAGGCAACTTCCTGCAGTCCTTGTCAATTAACTTGCCTCTCCCCCCCCTTGAGGGAATCCTCGCCCTCTTTATCCGCCCTGCAGGATTGGAGCACCTCCAGGAGGGGCTCCAGTTTTTCATAAAAAACCACCACCATATCCCCGGACGCAGCCGACCTCAAGGCTTCCCCGAAAGCCTCTTCTTCCTTGAGGATAACCTTCGGGGACAGGGAGAGCCTCCTTCCCTTGAGGCAGCCCCTCCGCAGCAGTTCCGCCACCTCCCCGGGCGGGCGCCCCCGCAGGTCCCGGTCTTCTTTTATGTACAAACGGTCGAAGTAGCGGGCAGCGGCTTCCCCCGCTTTGACAATCAGGGTATCGCTGCGGTCCCCCGGCACACCGATGACGCCGATAAGGCACCCCTCCGACTGCTGCCGGGCCAGGCGGGCAACGGCCTCAAAGGCACAGGGATTGTGCCCGTAATCCAGCAAAACCTGTTTGCCCTCCACTTTAAAAAGATTTCCCCTGCCGGGATTGTGACGCAAATCGGGTTTAAAGGTGGTAAGCCCTCTCCTGACCAGGGGGAGGGGAACCCCCCGGGAGAGGCAGGCGGCGGCGGCAGCCATGGCGTTTTCAATGTGGTGGTATGCCTTCCCCTGGAAGGTCAGGGGGATGCCGGCTACGGGGGCCAGGGGTTTTATCCTGCCGCCGTCGGCCCAAAACAGGCTTTTACTGTTGAAGAAAACCGCCTTCCCTCTGTCCTGAAGGTGCTTTTTCATAAGTAAAGCCCGGGCCGGGCCAAACAAGGCCACCTCCCCCCTTATAAGGGGCATGACTCTGGAGGTGGAAGGATCGGCGGCATTCAGGACCACCGTCCCCTTCGGGGCAACGGCTTCCGCTACCAGGGATTTCACATAAATAAGATCTTCCACGCTGCGCAGGCCGTCCTGTCCCAGGTGATCATCGCTGATATTTGTGATGACAGCGCAGTCAGCCAGGTCATAGCCCAGCCCCCGGCGCAGAATACCGCCCCGGGCTGTTTCCAGGACCAGGGCATCCACTTCCCTGTCCATGAGGAGGGTCTGGGCGCTGTCAGGCCCAGTATTGTCCCCGGGGGAAATCATCTCCTCACCCCGGTAAATTCCGTCGGTGGTGGCCATTCCCACCCGGTACCCCTCCTGGGCCAGGATATGGGCCATCAAGCGAGTGGTGGTGGTTTTTCCATTGGTGCCCGTTATGCTGAAAAGGGGAACGGTGCAGGGTTTCCCCCGGGGAAAGAGGCCCTCCACAATAGAGCCTGCCACATCCCGGGGCCGGCCTTTGTGGGGATGGTGGTGCATGCGAATCCCGGGTGCGGCGTTAATCTCAATGATGGCCCCCGTCTCCCCCTCCAGGGGGGAAGATATATGACGGGTTACCAGGTCCACCCCCGCCACATCCAGCCCCAGAAGGGAAACAGCATTGCAGCACATGGCGGCAGTTTGGGGATGGACTTCTGCCGTCACATCCTCGGCCATCCCCCCCGTACTCAAGTTGGCGTTGTCTCTCAGCCGGACAATCTGTCCCGGGGCAGGCACACTTTTCAGGGTGAGGCCGCTGCGCTTGAGGGTCAATTTAACGATGTCATCCACTTCAATGCGGGTTAGGGGTCTGTCGTGCCCCTTTCCCCGCAAGGGATTTTGGTTTTCTTTTTTCAACAACTCTTTTATGGTGGACACCCCGTCGCCCACCACAAAGGGAGGCCGCTTTTCCGCTGCCGCCGCCATTTTTCCCCTGACCACCAGAAGGCGGTACTGACGGCCCGTAATGTGTTTTTCAATGAGGACCCTGGAATCAAAGGCCCTGGCCAGAGAAAAAGCCCGCAAAACCTCTTGGCGGGAGGTAAT
>SLHK01000182.1 GCA_007136165.1 Syntrophomonadaceae bacterium | reverse complement strand
TGTACATGGGCAATTACTACTGGATGCTTCAGCCTGCCATCCTCCTCATGTTGATCGGGTTCAGCTTCTCCCTGGTGGGGTATACCCTGGACCGGATTTTCAACCCGAGATTGAGGAAAATCTGATGAGAAGCGAGTTTAATTGACTATGATAAAAACAAATGGAAAGACAGAAACTATAGAAGAAAAACCCGGAGATTTTGCAGCCGGGGAAGGCCCCCTTCTCAAGGTTGAAGACCTGCGGCTTTACTTTACTGCCACTAATGGCGTCGTGCGGGCGGTGGAGGGGGTAAGCTTTGAGCTTTCCCGGGGCAAGTCCCTGGCCATTATCGGTGAGTCCGGCTGCGGCAAGACCTCCCTTGCCCGATCCATCTTAAGGCTCCTGCCGCAGAATATCCACACATACGAAGGCCGGGTCCTCCTGGAAGGCAAGGACCTGATGGAACTCAGTGATGAACGCTTTCGCAAGCAGGTACGCTGGGCGAAGATTTCCATGGTCCCCCAGGCGGCTATGAACTCCCTGAATCCCGTCCTCAAGGTGGGATTCCAGGTGGCGGAACCCATGCTGATGGAACGCCGCATGGGTAGGGAGGAGGCCTACGAACGGGCCCGGGAGGTCTTTCGCATCGTCGGTATTCCCGTGGATTTCCTGGATCGCTATGCCTTCGAACTCTCCGGGGGAATGCGCCAGCGGGCTATCATCGCCATGGCCCTGATAGCCAATCCTTCCCTGGTGGTCCTGGATGAGCCGACTTCCGCCCTGGACGTCCTGACCCAGGCCAATATAATGAATGCCCTGAAGAAGATCAAGATGGAGTTAAATCAGAATTTCATACTCATTACCCATGACATAGCCACCTCCAGCGAGCTGGCCGATGAAGTGGCCTGCATGTATGCGGGACAGCTGGTGGAGCACAGCAAAGCCTCGCGGTTTTACAAGAAACCTCTCCATCCTTACGCCCAGAAGCTGATGGCCAGCGTACCTACCCTGCGCGAGGAGAAAAAGCCGGATTTCATTACCGGCCAGCCGCCCAGCCTGCTGAACCCGCCCAAGGGCTGCCGGTTTGCTATCCGCTGCCATAAGAAATTTGACCGCTGCAGCGAAGAGCCACCCCTCTTCTCCCACGGAGGCGAAATGGTAAAATGCTGGCTATATGAGAAAGGGTGAGGAAATGTCAGGCGAAACGCTAATTTCAGTAAAAGATCTGCGCACCTGGTTTGAACTGAAGCGCTTCGGGCTGCTGCATGCAGGGTATGTCCGGGCCCTGGACGGGGTTAGCTTCGACCTGGGGGAAGGGGAAACGGTCACCATCGTGGGCGAGAGCGGCTCGGGGAAGACCACCCTGCTGCGCACCCTCCTGGGGTTGGCCCAGACTACCGGCGGGGTGATGCATTTCGGCGGGAGGGAGATCAAAGGGCATACGGTGAAAGACCTCTCCTGGCTCCGGTCCGAAGTCGGTTTCGTCCAGCAGGACCCCTACGGGGCCCTGCCGCCATTTATGAACATCAGGAAAATCCTGACGGAGCCCCTCATCATTAACAAGGTGGATAAAACCAAACATGAGGAGCGGATCCGCGAAGCCCTGCAGGAGGTAAGGCTGACGCCTGTTGATGACTTTCTGCCCAAGTATCCCCACATGCTCTCGGGGGGGCAGCAGCAGCGCATAGTCATTGCCAGGGCCATTGTTTTGCGCCCCCGGCTCATCGTTGCCGACGAGCCCGTATCCATGCTGGATGCCTCCATGCGGGTGGAAATCCTGGAGCTGATTCGCAGGATCCAGCAGACCCACAATATCGGTGTAATCTACATCACCCACGACCTCTCTTCGGTGCGGTATTTCTCGGAACGGGTCTTTATCATGTATGCCGCAAAACTGGTGGAAAAGACGGATGTGAACGAAGTGGTGGAAAACCCCCTTCATCCTTACACGCGGACGCTGCTCAACGCCATCCCCGACCCGGATGCGGAAAACGCCGGGCGATTCAAGGATGTGCCGCCGGGGGAACCCCCCAGCCTGATTAGCCCTCCTAAGGGCTGCCGGTTCCATCCGCGGTGCCCGGAATTTATCAAAGGCCTTTGTGATTCAGAGGAGCCTCCGGAGTTTGAGCCCAACCCGGGACATTTTGTGGAGTGCTGGCTCTACCGGCAAGAATGAGACCGTTAAAAACCCTGGCCCTTGGTTTTTTGCTGCTCTTGAGCGGTGCTGCTTTGCCTTTTCTCATAGTTATCAAGGTGCTTGAATCCACCTTTTTCTTAAACATTCTTTCTTACTTCTTCATGGTCACAGGCCTTATTCTGGGGTTTATGGGTATGACCCAATACCTTCACCCCCGGAAGTAGCATGGGGAACCGGCCTGTCCGTCCCCGCCTTGGCTGAAGCTAAAGAAGGCCTGGCGGAGGATGAAGCTGAAAATACTGTACCTACTTTTTGGTTTTGCTTTGGAAATATTTTCGCTGGATTAAAATTTCCTTAAAGGCCGTTACTTTGCCCACCCGGGTCAGGTAGCGGCCAAATACATCCCGGAAAAAAAGCCTGGCCTGCCCGGCCAGCAGCGGATTGTCCGCCCCGGCCCTGCTGTACAGGGTCAGGTTAATCCCTTCCGAAAGCCTTTTAAACTCCAAAGCCCGGGGGTACATGAAGTAGTGGGCGGCCCTCCGGCCAAATTCCCGCGGCGTTTCCCCGGGACTTTTCCCCGCATCCAGTCTGTCCAGAAACAGAAGCGTCAGCCTGTAATAGTTTACAGCCATAAGCCCTGGCTTTTGCATATCCAGCCGGCGGATAATGCCTCTTACCTGCAAATAGCGGCCCGCAGCCACTAGGCAGAAAGCAAAAGCTGCCGTAAGTAAAACTCCCGTGAGCCCCCGGGCCAGGGACCGCAAAAACTCTGCGGTGAATTGATGGCCCCCGCCGGGGACATAGGGGTCCGGGTAAAGGTAGCCGGTGTCCAGGTCCAGCAGCCCGTCGGTGTAGGGCACGGGCACCGGCACAGCGCCTCCGCCGGCGGGTTCATCCGGGACAGCGGGAGAAGGGGCCAGGGAAAAACCGGGGGTGGCTTCGAAGGGCAGCCAGCCGACTCCGGGGAT
>SLHK01000001.1 GCA_007136165.1 Syntrophomonadaceae bacterium | reverse complement strand
CGGGTTCCCCAGGAAGGCCCGGGACGCCTCTTGGTGAATCCCCCGCCCTTCAGGGTCGTACAGGGTCACCGGTTCCCGCATTTTGGCCTGGTAACCGTCCCCCAGCACAATGACGGGAAAGCTGTACCTCCAGGCCGTATCAAAGGCTTTTATGGTGTAATCGAAGAGGTCCTGGTGCCCCGAGGTGGAATAGACCACCCGCCATCCCTCCCCGTTGCCGCCGTAGGTGGATAGGGTCACTTCCTGCTGGGAATAGATGACGGTGGCAGTGGAAGGCCCTCCCCGCTGCTGGACCACCAGAACCAGGGGCAGGCGCATCATCTCCGCCATGGACAGGGGCTCCTGAAAGAGCACGGTCCCCGGACCCGAGGTGGCGGAGAAAGCTTTTAAACCGCCCATAACCCCACCGATGGCGGCAAAGCCCGCCGCCAGTTCGTCCTCTGTTTGGAGAAAGTGCCGCCCGTATTTGGCCGATAGCCGGGACCAGTGGTGCATAATCTCATTTTGCGGGGTTATGGGGTAGCCATAAAGCATGTGGGCTCCCGCCGCCAGGGCCGCCCATACCACCACCTCATTCCCAGTCATAAACTCCCGCTCTTCCCTCTTAAAAAGAGCTTCCATGTCATGCCTCCTCCCGAGAAGTTTTAAGGCCCCCGGGTATATTTTCCCCAAGGGGCCTCTTTTTAAGCCCATAAAAAAAACCCGGCACGCCGGGCTCAGGAGAGGATGCCCTGTATGATGAGGAGAGTCAGGAGGCCGGGGACCCCCAGAAAGCCCACCACCAGGGCAGAAACCACATTTACGGACACACTCAAGCCCATCAAACCCCCCACCAGGTTGAAGATGATGAGGAGCACCGCCCCCACCAGGGAGTTACCCACTGCTTTAGTCAGCACCCGCATGGGATAGACCAGAATACGGGCCAAGAGGTAAAGCACCATCAAACCAAAAACAAAAGCCAAAATAATGTTTAAGTCCATATCAAACATTTAGTCTTCCTCCTTATTAATCATTTCTCCCCAGAGGTACTGCTGCCGGTACCCTTTTTCCCGGGCATACTTTAAAAGATATGTATACTTTTTCTCGGCCGCCTGCAGGGAATAGATGGCATGGTCAACCATATCCGGTTCCGACACATTATCAAAATAGCTGCGGGCCGCCAGGAGTTCCCTGCGGGCATTTTCTACTGCCTGCTTCACCAGGTCCTCTTCCTCCACTTCCATGCTGTCGCCCATGTCATCCTCTGTAAGCATGCCGTCCACCCTATCCATAATACCCTGCATTTTGTTCCGCCACCCGGCCATGCGTGTCCACCCCCCCCGTCTTTACTCATATGTATGCCGAATGCAATAAAAATATTATTATCTGATGCCGGGATTAATATGTATATTCCCGGGTCAGGCGTGTAATACATAAAATAGTGCTGTAAATAAAGAGGGATTTCCCGGACATTAAAATACACCAGGAAGGAGTATGGAACTGTGGCAGAGGAAACCTGTGAAAATTGTGACTGCATGTACAGGCAGGCGGAAAAATGCACCCTCAGCCGGGCTTTGGCCGTTACAAGCCCTCACGGCGCGGAGTGCCTGAAAGATATTATGGAAATTGAAAGAGAAAGGTTTACCGGCTGACGCCGAAACTTCGCCCTACCCTCGGGCAAAGCAAGAATAATTTTTTTTCCCGGAGACAAACTAAAAAAAATATTGAGAAAGGAGTTTTACAATGGCTCAGCTCAATCAACAGGAACTGGAGAACTTACGGCACCTCATCGGCAGTCACGAAACGGGAGCCCAAAAGCTGGAGACTTATTCCCAGCAGTGCAGCGATCCGGAATTCAAGCAGATGTTTCAGCAGTCGGCCAACAGCGCAAGGCAGACCAAACAAAAATTATTATCCTTTTTAGGATAGATAGGAGGCTAACATGCAAGAAAAAGATATGGTCAACGATGTTATTTCCATGATCAACGGCAGCCTGGTGGGTTACGCCAACGCCATCGCTCAATGCTCCAATCCCCAGCTGCGGCAGACCCTGCAGCAGATCAGGAACTCCGATGAGCAGTTTCAGTTTCAGTTGGCACAAAAAGCAACCCAAAAGGGGTTCTACCAACCCGCCCAGCAGGCAGACCAGACCTCTATGCAGCAGTACAAGAGCCAGTTGAGCTAGGAGACGGTGTAAACCCCCGCCCCCGCGGGGGTTTTTTATTTGCCGAATAGAGGATTGTTTAAGAGCCTGGCAGAATAAATAAGTATGGGAGGGATGCTTATGTTTACCATCCTGGCCGTAAATCCCGGCTCCACATCGACGAAGATTGCCCTTTTTCGGGATGAAGATTGCCTGTGGAAGCATACTATGGAACACAGCCACCGGGAACTGCAGAAGTACCCAAAGGTTCCGGACCAGGCCGGCTGCCGGCTCCGCCTGCTTCTTGAAACCCTGGAGAAGAAGGGGGTTTCCCCGGAGGACCTCTCGGCCCTGGTGGTCCGGGGCGGCCTTTTAAAACCTCTGGCGGGCGGCGTGTACCGGGTAAATAAAGCCATGGCGGCTGACCTGGAAGAAGGCCGCTACGGCAGTCACGCTTCCAACCTGGGAGCCCTTTTGGCCCTGCCCCTGGCGGAGAAGCTGGGGATTCCCGCCTTTACGGTGGATCCGGTGACGGTGGACGAATTTGCAGAGGTGGCCCGCTATTCCGGCCTGAAGGGAATCCCTCGCCTCAGCATGTCCCACGCCCTGAACACCAGGGCGGTGGCCCGGCGAACAGCTGCATCCCTGGGCAAAGAATATGACCAGGTAAACCTGGTGGTGGCCCACCTGGGAAGCGGCATCTCCGTATCTGCCCACCGCCGGGGCCGTATGATTGACGTAAACAATGCCAATAATGAGGGGCCCTTTTCCCTGGAGCGCTGCGGCACCCTTCCCGCCCTGGCCCTGATTGACCTGTGCTTCAGCCGCCGGTACGCCCGGGAGGAAGCCGTGTCCCTGGTGACCAGCGGGGGGGGGATTTTTTCCTATCTGGAAACCAAAGACTTTCGCCGGGTAGAGAGCAAGGTGGCGGCGGGGGACATGGAAGCCCGCCGGGTGGTGGAGGCCATGGTTTACCAGATTGCCAAGGAAATTGGCGCCATGGCGGCTGCCCTGGGGGGAGAAGTCCACGGGGTGGTAATAACGGGCGGGCTGGCCCACTCGGCCTTGATCACCGGTCCCCTGGCGGAACAGATTTCCTTTATAGCCCCCGTTACCATCCTCCCCGGGGAAGAAGAACTGGAGGCCCTGGCTCAAGGGGCACTGCGGGCCCTGCAGGGCAAAGAAGAAGTCCGGGATTATAAATAACCTCATTAATCCAACCTCTCCGGCCCCGGGAGATATTCCTAAAGGAGGTCAAGGGAATGTTCGAGAATTACCGGCAGGTATTTACGGAGCTGAAAAAACACAAAAAACGCCGCCTGTGCATAGCCTCGGCGGCGGAAGACATGGTCCTGCAGGCGGTCCGGGAAGCCAGGAAAGAGGATTTTGTGGATATTCTTCTGGTGGGCCATGAAGAAAGAATCTGGCGCCTGGCCATGACAGCGGGCCTTAATCTTAAAGGCATTGAAGTCATCGATGTCAGGGACCCCCTGGAAGCCACCCGCCGGGCCGTGGCAGAGGTGGCGGCGGGCCGGGCCGACATCCTGATGAAGGGCATGGTGAACAGCGCAGATTTTATCAAAGCCGTCTTAAGCCCCGAGGGAGGGATGCGCACCGGCAGGCTTTTAAGCCACCTGGCCGTCTACGAAATTCCCGGTTACTACCGGTTGATTTACATGACGGACGGCGGCCTTAATGTCAGTCCCGACCTGGAGCAAAAGCGGGGCATCCTGGAGAATGCCCTGGATTTTTTCCACACCATCGGCATGGATAAACCCCGGGTAGCGGTACTTACAGCCAACGAAAAAGTAAATCCCAAAGTGGTGTCCACCGTGGACGCCCACCAGCTAAAAATGGAGGCTCAAGATGGCCGGATTGAGGGGGCCCTGGTGGACGGCCCCATTGCCCTGGATGTGGCCATCAACGAAGAGGCGGCCCTGCATAAGGGTATTGACAGCCCCATGGCAGGCAAGGCGGACCTGCTCATGGTGCCCAACATTGAAGCGGGGAACCTGCTGGGGAAAGCCATCATCTATTTTGCCGGGGGGAAAATGGCCGGGCTTATCCTGGGCGCGGCAAAACCCGTCATCCTGACCTCCCGCAACGAACCGGCGTACGGAAAACTGGCCTCCATTGCCCTGGCCGCCTACTACATGGTTGGCGCCGAGTCTGGTGCCGGGCCTTGACTTAGTGACTTAACCAGGAAAATTAGGGCGCCTGATGGTACTGGCACAGTTCCAGCAGGACTCCGGAAGCGGATTTCGGATGCAGGAAAGCAATCCTGGCACCCCCTGCCCCCTGGCGGGGGGTTTTATCTATGAGGCGGGCCCCCGAAGCCTCAATTTCCTTGAGTTTTGCCTCGATATCCGCCACCTCCACCGCCAGGTGATGAATTCCCTCGCCCCTCTCCTCGAGGAACCTGGCCACGGGGCTTTCGGGATGGGTAGGTTCCAGCAGTTCCAGCTTTGTTTCCCCCAGGGGCATAAAGGCCACCTTTACCTGCTGTTCCTTGAGGACCTGGGGGGTTGAGGCTTTAAGCCCCAGCACATCCCGGTAAAAGGTCAGGGCTTTTTCCAAATCCTTTACGGCAATACCGATATGGGCAATCTTCACGGCTTTCACCTCCGCCTAAATGATAACCTGCTGCTGGTATTCGCCAAAGACCTCCCGCAATACCCCACAGGTTTCTCCCAGGGTTGCGTAAGACTTTACCGCCTCCAGGATAAAAGGCATCAGGTTTTTGTCGCCCCTGGCAGCACTGCGGAGGTTTTTCAGGGCTGCCGCCACCTGCTTCCCGTCTCTCCTCTGCCGCAACTCCCTGAGTTTCTGCTCCTGGAGTTCCGCTACCTCCGGATCCACTTTAAGGAGGTTTCCGGGCTCTTCATAGGGGCCGGTATATTTGTTGACTCCGATGACCGTCCTCTGCCCCTCCTCCACCTCCTGCTGGTAGCGGTAAGCGCTCTGATGGATTTCTCTCTGCATAAACCCTTCCTCGATGGCTTTAACGGCTCCTCCCAGAGCATCTACCTTCTCCAGGTAATCCCAAACCCTTTCCTCTATTTCCCGGGTTAAGTTTTCCACAAAGTAAGACCCGCCCAGGGGGTCTGCCGTATCCGTAACCCCCAGTTCATATCCCAGGACCTGCTGGGTTCTTAAGGCCATTAGGACCGCTTCCTCCGAGGGAAGGGCCAGGGCTTCATCATAGGAGTTGGTATGCAGGGACTGGGTGCCTCCCAGGCAGGCGCTTAAAGCCTGGTAGGCTACCCGGATGATATTGACCATGGGCTGCTGGGCCGTCAGGCTGCACCCTGCTGTCTGGGTATGAAAGCGGAGCATCTGGGAGCGGGGGTCCCGGGCGCCAAAACGTTCCTTCATTATTTTCGCCCATATTTTCCGGGCCGCACGAAATTTGGCCACTTCTTCAAAAAAATTCAGGTGGGCGTTGAAGAAAAAAGACAGCCGGGGGGCAAACTGGTCCACGGCCAGGCCGGCCCTGGAGGCGGCCTCCACGTAGGCGATGCCGTTGGCCAAAGTGAAGGCAACTTCCTGGACGGCGGTGGCTCCCGCCTCCCGCATGTGATAGCCGCTGATGCTGATGGTATTCCAGGAAGGTGTCTCCCCGGCACAAAAGGCAAAGATATCCGTCACCAGCCGCATGGAGGCCTCCGGGGGGAAAATGTAGGTTCCCCGGGCCACATATTCCTTGAGAATATCGTTTTGGATGGTCCCTTTAAGTTTCTTGGCGGGCACTCCCTGTTTCTCCGCCAGGGCTATGTACATGGCCAAAATAATTCCGGCGGGAGCATTGATGGTCATGGAGGTGTTTACCTGCTCCAAAGGAATATGGGAAAAAAGCTCTTCCATATCCTGGAGGGAATCTATGGCCACCCCCACCTTCCCCGTCTCTCCCCGGGCCAGGGGGATGTCCGAATCATACCCCAACTGGGTGGGAAGGTCGAAAGCCACGCTTAAACCCGACTGCCCCTGCTCCAGCAGGTAGCGGAAGCGTTTGTTGGTATCCCGGGCGCTGCCAAAACCCGCATACTGACGCATGGTAAAAAGCCGCCCCCGGTACATGTTGGGCCGGACACCCCGGGTAAAGGGATAGCCTCCCGGAAGGCCCAAGTCCTCCAGATAATCAAAAGCCTCCAGGTCCAGGGGGGAGTACACCTGCTTCACTTCAATGCCGGAATCGGTGTAAAAGGCTTCCTTCCTTTCGGGGTTCTTTTGTTCCTTTAACTCCTTCTCATAGGTAGAAATAGCGTCCGCCAGGTCCCCTTTCTTAGTCTGGGCCACCCTGATCCTCCTTCCTCTATTCCAGGCTTTTTCAAACTTTAAGCAGGCGGAGCCTTCACCGCCCCACCGCCCTGCCGGCAACGAGGCCAACCGCCGCCCACCGGTTAAATTATATAACGTTTCCTCCCCAAGTTACAAGGGGCCCCTTCTTTGTTATAATTTATGTGAACCTTTTCTCCGGGACGGCCGTCTAACTTATGAAGAAAGGGCCGAAAGGAGGAGTGCAGGTGGAAAGGTTGGTAAAAAAAGCGCAAAAAGGGAACTGGCAGGCTTTTCTCCAGTTGACCCTGGACAGGAAGGATATGCTCTACCATAAAGCCTTGACCCTTATGCAGAATGAACACGATGCCGCCGATGCCGTGGAGGAAGCCATCCTCAAGGCCTACGGCAGCATCCAGGCCTTGAGGGAACCCCGGTATTTTCATACATGGCTGACGCGAATCCTGATCCATACCTGTCTGGACATACAGCGTAAAGCAAAGAAGACCATCTACCTGGAGCCGGAACTGTTGGAAAGGGGCTCATGCAGCCCCCAGGAAGACCTGGCGGACAAATTGGACCTGCAGGAACAGATGGCCAAACTGGATGAGGACACCCGAACAATCCTCACCCTCCGGTACTTTGCCGATTACAAGCTGGATGAGATAGCCGAAATAGCCGGCATACCGGTGGGGACGGTGAAGTCCCGCATCTACTACGGCCTTAAGAAACTTAAAAAAAGCATGGAAGGAGTGAGTTCCCGTGAAATGTAAGGATATTCGCCTTAACATAGAGCCCTACCTGGCCGGAGAACTGGCCCCGGAAGATATAGCCCGGGTACAGGAACACCTTAAGTCCTGTGTGAACTGCCGCGGGGAAACTGAAGACATGAAGAATAAAATAGCCTGGCTTCGGAAAAGCCGGGACATGACGGTGAAAATGCCGGCCCACCTGGGAGACCGCCTGGCCCGGCGCCTGGCAAGCCCGCCCGCAAAAAAGAAGAATCCGTGGCGGTTCGCTGCCGCTGCCTCCATTGCCCTGGCCGTCATACTGACCACCTTTTACAGCGGCACCATCGCCCAATTCGTTGAAGATATCCCGTTTATCCAGAAATACTTCTCCTTCGGTGACCGGGGTGTGGAGCATTCCCTGGCCCAGGGGGCGGGGCAGGTGGTGGAAGAAAGCAAGACAGTGGACGGAATTACGGTAACTGTTCACCGGGTTATCGCCGATGAAAACCGCACGGTGGTCCTCTACAGCATGAAAGCCGCTGAAGACGCCCATAAGGCCCGTTTTGACAAGGGCATCCTGGATCAAAAAGGCGCCCGGGTCAGCGGCGGTGGTGTTTTCAAATTCCACGAAGACCTGCAAAAAGTGACGGGCAGGTTCAATGCCCCGGGGATTGAGAAGTTGGGAAACAGTATTCAACTCTTATTTGAAAACATTCACTTCACCAGGCAGTACACCCGGGAAATCTCCCTTTCCCTGGATGAGTCCCTGCACATCCCCCTGCTGGACGATAAAGGAACGGAACTGGGCCGGTATATCGTGGAGACGGCCGAAATCAAAGAGAATATGCTGGTAATCAAAACCCGCTGGACCATGAATGAGACCGCCCCCTCAAACCCCTATATTGTAGAGGTAACCCAGGGGGGCACCCGACTGACTGACGCCCGATTCATAGGAGGGGCGGGCTACGCCACTTACAGCTATCACCTGAATAACATGGATGATAAAGATTTCTCCCTGATCCTGGCCTTCGAGAAGAATGTGGCTTTTGCCACAGAAACCATTTCCATGGATATTAAGATTGACAGGGACCTGGCCAAAAAGAATACCTTTGAGAAGAAGATAGACCAAAGGGTACAGCTGGAGGATGATGTTTACCTGAACTTTGAACGCATTCTGGCCACCGCCAGCCAGACGGCCATTGAATATACTGTGGAAGCTGACAGGGAACGGTTGCGGGATTTCATGGAGCTTAAGATAAAGGTTTACAGCCATGGTGAAGAAATATGGGCCAATCATGACCACCTGGACTTACACCAGGGACGTTTTGCCCTGCGTTTTGACCCTACCATTCCCCTGGAAAATCTGAAGGTGGTAATTGTGGAAAAAGGTATCGAAATAACCCCTTGATGCCATAAGCCTGGAGTTTCCAAAAAGGGGCGCAGCTGCTGACGGCTGCGCCCCTTCCTCTGTTGATTCTATCTTTTACTGGCCGGCCAAGTCCCTCCGTCTTCCCTTGCGGCTAAACAGAGGGCGCTGTCAGGCAAGCCCGTTCCATGCTGCCCGGCCCTTAAAAAGGGACAATATAGACCCGGCCCTTTTCCTTGGTTGCTTTGAGGACCTCACAGTGCCTTAAAACAGCGAACTGTTTTTCCATCTCAAAGTCCGTCAGCTGAAACTTGCCGGCAATTTCCTCCCTGGTGGCCTTGCCCTGTTCCTCGACAAACCGGCAAATATTTTTTTGCAGTTCCGTCAACCCTTCCGTACCCCTCTGCCCCAGGGCCGCCCGGTGTTTTTTTGCGGCATGGGTGGCTGCCACGTCGCAGGTTTTGGCCCGGTCCACAATTCGGATATAGCAGTCTTCACAGAGGGTCTGGTTGAGGTAGCGGCACTCCTCTCCGGTGGAAATGCTTTCCCCGCACTTATCGCAATTCACGCTGTCTCCTCCTCGTTATATTTCCCGGCGCCCTTCCAGGGCTTTGCTTAAGGTGAGTTCGTCGGCATATTCCAGGTCCCCACCCACCGGCAGCCCCCGGGCAAGGCGGGTAACTTTTATGCCCATATCCTTGACCAGCCCCGCCACATACAAAGCGGTGGCCTCCCCCTCCACGTTGGGGTTGGTGGCCATGATAACCTCCTCCACCCCTCCCGCCCGGAGGCGGTCCAACAGTTCCCGTATGCGTAGTTCGTCGGGGCCAATACCCTCCATGGGGGAGAGGGCCCCCATGAGGACGTGGTAGAGGCCCCGGTAATCAATGGTCCGCTCCAGAGCCAAAACATCCCGGGGTTCCTGGACAACGCAGAGGATAGAAGAGTCCCGCCGGCTGTCGGTGCATATACGGCAGCGGGGGTTCTCCGTGAGGTTCCCGCAGGTTTTACAGCTGCCAATCTTTTCTTTGGCCTCCACCAGGGCCCGGGACATGCGGGCCACATCTTCTTTGGGCATTTTCAGCACAAAGAAAGCCAGGCGCTGAGCCGTTTTGGGGCCCACCCCCGGCAGTTGGCGAAAGGCATTGATGAGTTTTTCTATGGGCTCCGGGTACTGCATGGAGCTTCACCTCTCTTAAACCATCCCGGGGGGCAGATTCAAGCCTCCGGTAATCTTTTGCATTTCTGCCGCTGCCATTTCCTCGGCCCGGCGCAGGGCTTCATTCACCGCGCTGAGGACCAGGTCCTGGATCATTTCCACATCGGCATCTTCCAGGGCTTCTTTTTCGATTTCGATTTCCACTATTTCCTTTTTCCCGTTGGCCACTACCCGGACCACACCGCCGCCGCTGCTGGCCTCCACCGTCATTTCATTCAGTTCTTCCTGCAGTTGGGCCATTCGCTTCTGCATCTGCTGCACCTGCTTCATCATCTTGCCCATGTTTCCCTGAAACATTTTTTCCTGCCTCCTTTATACCGGTTTAATTACCCGCTTATTCAATAATATTGCCGTTAAAAATATCCCGGGCGCTTTCCACCAGCAGGTCTTCCTGACCGCCCTTTTCCTCCTGGGCCGGTTCTTCCTCCGGCGGCGGGGCTTCCCCTTCAGGCCCATCCCGGGTAAGGGGTTCCGCCGCAGCCTCCCCCTCATGGGTCCGGGCGGAAAACTTTATGGTTATCTCTCTTTCTAAAAGCTTTTTCAGCTGATATTCCAGGAACGCCTTGTCAGCCCGGCGCCTCTCCAGCATGCCCGTGTTAAATTCCCCGTTTTTTTTAAATGCCAGCACCAGCAGCCCTTTGCCCACATCAGCCACATAGGAATCCTTGACCAGGGAGGCCAGCATGGGTTTTTCCCGGCGGATCCTTTTCAAGACATCCCTCCAGGCCCGGGTGCCTTCTTCCAGGGAAAAGGCGGAGGCTTCCCCTCCGGCATCCTCCTCCGCTTCCGGGGACCCCTCCGGCGGCGGGGCGGCCTCTTCCGCTTTCCTTTCTATCTTGCCTGATGCTTTCTTTTTTAATCCACCGGAAACAGGGGGCTTTCCCTGCCCGGCCGGGATTGGCTGTTCCCGGGAAGAAAGCTGAAGCATCCGCTCCTCCAGGGCCGTTATGCGCTCCAGGGCCCCTGCCAGGGTCAACCGGGGAGGCAAATGGCACATGCGCAAAAGGCCTACCTCCAGGATAAGGCGGGGCTGTTCCGACCATTTCATTTCGCCGATGATGGTATTAATCTCCTCGATGAGGGCCACCAGGCCTTCCGGGCTGAAGAGAAGGGCCTTTTCTCCCAGGGCCTGCCGCCTTTCCCCCGTATACCCCGCCAGGAGCCGGTCATCCTCCGGCGACATCCGGGCCAGGGTTAAATCCCGAAAAAAAGCCAGCAAATCCCGGGCGAACTGGGTAATGTCCTTGCCTTCCCTGACAAGGGAATCAACGATGTTCAGGGCCGCCGTCCCATCGGCGGCGGCAATTTTTTCTGCCAGGTCTAAAAAATATTGCCAGCCCGCCTGGCCCAAGACCTGCAGCACATCTTCTTCCTGAAGTTCATCCTCGGAAAATACCAGGGCCTGCTCCAGAAGGCTCAAGGCATCCCGCATCCCTCCCCCCGCCGCCCGGGCCAGGGCCAACAGGGACTCCCGGCCGGCAGTGCGCCCTTCCCGCTCCGCCACCATGGCCAGGTAGGAAGCGATGGCCTGGACCTCCAGAGGGAAAAAGTCGAACCGCTGGCACCGGGAAAGGATGGTGGCCGGCAGTTTATTGGGTTCTGTGGTGGCCAGGATGAAAAGGACCCGGGTGGGAGGCTCTTCCAGGGTTTTCAGGAGGGCATTGAAGGCCTCCGGCGTCAGCATATGGACCTCATCGATGATATAGACCTTCACATCGAGGCGGGCCGGGGCATACCGCACCTTCTCCCGCAAATCCCGAATCTCGTCAATGCCCCGGTTGGAAGCGGCATCGATTTCCAGCACATCCACTCCCCGCCCTTCCATAACCTCCAGGCAGGAGGGGCACCGGCCGCAGGGCTCGCCCCGGGATAAATCTTCACAATTGACAGCCCGGGCCAAAATTTTGGCCGTGGTAGTCTTTCCTGTACCCCGGGGTCCGCAAAAGAGGTAAGCGTGAGACAGCTTGTCCCGGGTAAGGGCGTTCACCAGGGTGCGGGTAATATGGTCCTGGCCGATTAAATCATGGAATTTTTTGGGCCGCCAGGCGCGGTACAGGGACAGATATGCCACTTTTTTCTCCCCTCTTGATAAAATGTAGACAAGCATATATACTCTTCTAGGAAGCTTTTCCTTTTTCCTGCTCTCCTAACCAATTGCCCCCGGGGAAACTTTCACAGTAGAGTCATTTTAACATTTAGAATGATTCTAATTCTTTTTGTTTCTTTCCGGGCGAAAAAGGAATT
>SLHK01000117.1 GCA_007136165.1 Syntrophomonadaceae bacterium | reverse complement strand
GGACGCCGGGCTTTAACCCTGTCTTTTTTCGGGCTTTGAGGAGGATTTTCCCTGTCCCAGGTGGAATACTTCCTGAAAAAGGGAAAACGGGGGATCAAGGCTTGGAAAAACTGGAAGGTATTTTGGAGAGGATAACCTATTACAGCGAGGAGACCTGCTACCTGGTGGGCAAGGTTAAAGCGTCCAGGGCCAGGGAGTTGATTACTGTGGTAGGCCCTGTGCCCGGCCCCGTGGTGGGAGAAGACTTGACCATGATGGGGAGCTGGGTGGTACACCCGGAATACGGGCGCCAGTTTAAAATCGAGGAATGCGAAAGAAAAGCGCCCACATCATTGAAGGGCATTGAAAGGTACCTGGCTTCCGGTTTAATCAAGGGGATCGGCCCCTCCACCGCAAAACAGCTGGTGGATTATTTCAAGGAAGATGCCCTTGGGGTCATCGAGGCGGAGCCGGAAAGACTGCTGGAGATCGCCGGTATTGGGGAAAAAAAGGTAAAAATGATTTCCGAGAGCTATAAAAAGCAGCAGGAGATGCAGGATGTAATTATCTATTTTCAAAAATACGGCGTAAGCCCCTCCTATGCAGCCAGGATATACCGCCAGCTGGGGGACGAGACCATTCCCATGGTGGAAGATGACCCCTACCTCCTGGCCGAGGAAGTTGTGGGGGTGGGGTTTAAGACAGCCGATATGATCGCCACCAAGATGGGCCTGGACCTCCATGCCCCCCAGCGGGTGAAGGCCTCCCTGGAATACATCCTCTCCCGGGCTACCGAAGAAGGCCACGTGTACCTGCCCCAAGAGCAGCTGGAATCCCGGGCCCTGGAACTCCTGGAAGGCGAGGCCGGTGACGAGGGAGCTTTAAAAAAACTTATTTCAGCCCAGCTCAGTGAACTGGTAAATGGGAAAAAAATTATAATAGACCAAAAGGGAGAAGAAGATTGCTGCTATCTGGCTCCCTTCTTCTTTGCGGAAAACGGGGTGGCAAGCCGCCTGAACAAGCTGAACACCCGGCAGATCACCCTGGAGACATCCTCCCTGGAAGTAGAACTTTCCGATATCGAAGCAGCCTGCGGCGTTAAGCTGGCGGACCGGCAGCGGGAGGCCCTGGAAAAGGCCCTGGAGGCGGGGGTCCTGGTCCTGACGGGAGGGC
Source organism: Syntrophomonadaceae bacterium (assembly GCA_007136165.1). GTDB lineage: Bacteria > Bacillota > Dethiobacteria > PWVN01 > PWVN01 > PWVN01. Next base: position 1,951 of record SLHK01000117.1, on the reverse strand, counting down.
CGGGAACGGGGAAGACCACCACCATCAATGCCCTTCTGGAACTGTTCCGGCGCTTTCATCTGGAGGTGCTGCTGGCGGCACCGACGGGCCGGGCGGCTAAACGGATGGCGGAAGCCACGGGTAAGGAAGCAAAGACTATCCATCGCCTCCTGGAGTTTTCCCGGGCGGAGGGGGAAGGGTTTCATTTCAAAAAGAACGAGGACAACCCCTTAAAGGCCCATGTGGTCATCGTGGATGAGGTGTCCATGGTGGACATCCTCCTCATGTACAACCTGCTGAAGGCCCTGCCCGGGGGGTGCAAGCTGATTCTGGTGGGGGATGTGGACCAGCTTCCCTCCGTGGGGCCGGGAAATGTCCTTAGGGATATAATCGCTTCGGGTAAAATCCCCGTGACCCGGCTGGAGACCATCTTTCGCCAGGCCAGGGGCAGCAGCATCATCGTCAACGCCCACAGAATCAATGCCGGGGATATGCCCTATACGAAAAATGAGGTTGCGGGAGATTTTTTCTTTATGACCAAGGAAGACCCGGAAGAGATTCTGCAGCTGATTACAGACCTGTGCGCCCGGCGCCTGCCCCGGTACCAGCAGTACGACTCCCTGGAAGATATCCAGGTGTTAACCCCCATGCACCGGACCCTGGTGGGGGTGGAAAATCTCAATATGAAGCTGCAGGAACGGTTAAACCCGGACTCCCCCCGGAAGGCGGAATTGAAGATTGGCGGCATCACCTTCCGGCAGGGGGATAAGGTCATGCAGGTGAAAAACAACTATGACCTGGAAGTCTTCAACGGGGACATCGGCCGCCTCACCTATATAGACCGGGAGGAAGGCCAGGTAATCATCGCCTACCCCGATATCCGGGGCTACCGGGAAGTTATCTACAATATGCAGGATATGGAAGAGGTGGTCCTGGCCTATGCCACCTCCGTCCACAAAAGCCAGGGCAGCGAATACAGGGTGGTTATTCTGCCTGTCATCACCCAGCACTACATCATGCTGCAGCGGAACCTCCTCTACACCGCCGTCACCCGGGCCAGAGAGATGGTCATCCTCATCGGCACCAAGAAGGCCCTGGCCATGGCCGTCAAAAACAACAAAGTCCAAGAACGCTACACCCTCCTCTCCTCCCGCCTCCAGTAAGTTAACAAAGGGGTCAGGCCTTTTTGTTAACTTACTCCCAGCCCAGGCACTTTGCAGCGCTTACTCCTCAGACCACCCAGCAGAGCGGCGGCGACCAGGGTTTTAAAGAATATGGAATAAATGCAGGAGGAGGGTATTTCATTGTTTTCGAGCCTTGTCAATCTGCTCTTTCCGCCTACATGTATATTCTGCAAAAAACCTCTTCTGCCTCAAGAAGTGAAGAACTTTCTTTGCGTTTCCTGCCTTGCGAATGCCCCCTTTTTCACCGAACCCGGCTGCCCTCTCTGCGCGGGCCGAATTGGTTATAGTCTTTGCTGCACCCAATTGGGGCAAAAGCCGTTTTCCTTCAGCGGTACAACCGCTTTGGGCTTGTATGGCGGCGACCTGAAGAATTGCCTTCACAGGCTAAAGTATGGGGGTAGCAGCCATCTGGCCAAACCCTTGGGGCAGCTTATGGCCCGTGCTGTATGTCAGCAAGAGACCTGGCCTCAGTTCTCTGCCGTTGTTCCCATACCCCTTCATCCCCGGAGGTTGCGGGAGCGGGGGTATAACCAGTCTTACCTCCTGGCCCGGGAGGTTGCTTCTGCTCTTAAGGTACCTATAGCTGATATTTTGGAGCGACGAATAAATACTCCGCCCCAAACCAAACTTCCCCGCAAAGAACGGTTAAGCAACATGAAGGGTGCTTTTAGCTTAAAATCTTTCTCAACTTCGCCCTCTTTTTTCTCAACTTTGCTATTACGACGCCCTCTTTCTCAACATACCTCTACTGCACAAACCTTTCCATCTGAACAGATTATTTTATTGGT
>SLHK01000192.1 GCA_007136165.1 Syntrophomonadaceae bacterium | reverse complement strand
GAAGAGCTTTACCGGCGGGGTTACCGCACCGTCAGCCTCTTGGATTATGTCCGGGGAGAAATTGACCTGCCGGCGGGAACCAGTCCCGTCATATTGACCTTTGACGACTCCACCCGAAACCAGTTCAACTACCTGGAAGCGGACGGCGGGGTAGAACTGGACCCCGACAGCGCCGTGGGGATCCTGGAGGACTTTTACAGCAGGCATCCTGACTTTGGCCGGGCCGCCACCTTTTACATCTTTTACCCCCAGCCCTTCCGCCAGCAGCCCTACATCCGGAAGAAACTGGAGTTCTTGCGGGAAAAGGGCTATGAGATCGGCAATCATACCTACGGACATGCCAACCTGGCCAGGGTTGACCATGAGGAGGTGCAGAGGCAGATAGCCCTGCATGCGCAAAAGACCGGGGAGATCCTGCCGGGATATGAGGTGCGCTCCCTGGCCCTGCCTTACGGCAGCTATCCCCGGGAAACTTCCCTGGCCCTTGAAGGACAATACCAGGGGTACCGCTATGAAAACGAGGCGGTGCTGCTGGTGGGGTACCGTCCCGCTCCCTCTCCCTTCGCAAGCAACTTCAACCCTTCCAGGCTGCCCCGGGTGCGGGCCAGTGAAATGAAAGTGGACGGGGTGGGTATGTACGATTGGCTGGAGTATTTTGAAACCCGCCCGGACAGGAGATATATCAGCAGCGGGAACCCTCATATCATCACTGTGCCGGAAAGCTACCGGGACAAGGTAAACCCGGAAGCGGTGGGAGACAGGGAAATTCACTTTTACACCCTGGATTAATAAAATCTGAAGGTCAGGCCCCCGGCAGGGGGCTTTTTTCTTTGGGAAAAGCAGGAAACAAGTCCTGGGAAAGAGAAATTTTCAGAGAGAAAAGATAGGGGCCCTTCAACATGAACATACTATAAATGGCCGTCTGCCCGCCGGCAGCACTGCCGTGATAAAAGGAGGTTTAAACCCATGGATGATAAAAAGAATGGGGGAAGAATACCCCTGCGGGAGGATATTCCCTCCCGGTACAAATGGAAACTGGAGCTGATGTACCCGAAGGACGAAGACTGGGAGATCGATTTTCGCAAAGTGGAGGAACTGCTGCCCCAGGGGGCGGCCAGGAAGGGGACCCTGGCCAATTCAGCAGAAGATCTCTTCCAGGGCCTGCAGCTGCAGGACCGGGTAATGGAGACGGTGGAAAAACTCTATGCCTATGCCAAGATGAGGCGGGATGAAGACAATTCCCTGAGCAGCCGCCAGGAGCTCATGGACAGGGCCGTCTCCCTGGCCACCCGGGCGGGGGCCGCCCTCGCCTTTATCAAACCGGAGATTTTGAAGATGGACCCCGGCCTTCTGCAGGAGTACCTGCAGCATGAGCAATTATCCCTGTACCGCCATTACCTGGAAGACATAGCCCGCCTGCGAGACCACGTCCTTTCGGAAGAAGAGGAGGAACTCCTCTCCCGGGCGGGAGAGGTCCTGGAAACGCCGGAAAACATTTTTAGCATGCTGATGGGGGCCGATCTGACCTATCCGGACATCCAGGACGAAAAAGGCCGGGAAGTAAAACTGACCAGCGGCCGGTTTGCTGCATTTCTGCAGTCCCGGGAGCGGCGGGTGCGGCAGGAAGCTTTTACGGCCATGTTTTCCACCCTGGAAGGCTTCAAAAATACCTTCAACGCCGCCCTTGGCGCTGCCATCAAGAAAAACATCTTTTTGAGCCGGTCGCGAAAATACCCTTCCAGCCTGGAGCACTACCTGGATGCGGACCGCATCCATCCCCGGGTCTACCGGAATGTGGTGGACACCATAAACAATAACCTGGCCCCCCTGCACCGCTACGTGGCCCTGAAGAAAGAAGTCCTGGGAATTGACAGGGTCCACTTTTTTGACCTCTACGCCCCCCTGGCGGCAGCGGATCAGGAAAGGAAATACACCTTTGAAGAAGCCGGGGAAATTGTCCTGAAGGCCCTGGCCCCTTTGGGGGAGGAGTACACGGAGAAAGTAAAGGAAGGTTTTGCGGCGGGGTGGATTGATGTGTATGAGAACAAAGGGAAGACATCGGGCGCCTATTCCTTCGGCACCTATGACAGCCCTCCCTTTATCCTCCTCAATTACAACGGCACCCTGAACGATGTCTTTACCCTGGCCCACGAGCTGGGGCACTCCCTCCACAGCTATTATGCCTCCAGGGAACAGCCTTTTATCTATTCCCGCTACACCATTTTTTCCGCCGAAGTGGCTTCCACCGCCAATGAGGCCCTTCTGGTCCACCACCTGCTCCAGGAATCCCCCCCGGGGGAAAGGGCTGCCATCCTGAATCAATACCTGGAGGGCATCCGCACCACCCTGTTCCGCCAAACCCTTTTTGCGGAATTCGAGCTCAAAATCCATACCATGGCGGAAGGGGGGGAAGCCCTGACGGCGGAAAAACTGGCCGCCCTGTGGCTGGAATTGAACCGGCGCTATTATGGGAGCGAATTTGCCCATGACTCCCTCCTGGGGATGGAATGGGCCCGGGTACCCCATTTTTACTACAACTTCTATGTGTATAAATATGTGACGGGGTTTGCCGCCGGCACCTCTTTCGCCAAAAGAATCCTGGAGGAAGGGGATTTGGCCCGGGAAAAATATGTTGGCTTTTTGAAAAAAGGCGGCTCGGATTACTCTCTGGACATCCTCCGGCAGGCAGGAGTGGACATGGAAAAGCCCGCACCCCTGGAGGACACCATCGGTGTTTTTGAGGACAAGCTGGAGGAGTTAAGGCGCATCCTGCTGCCCGGTGGCAAAAAGTAAAAGGGCGGCCTAAGGCCGCCCCCTATTCCTTTAAAAGCTCTCCGGCAAATTGGGAGATGGCCCTGTTCAATTCCCGGGGTTTTTCTACCATCAGCATATGGCCGCCATCGGGAATGACTTCCAGTCTGGAATCTTTAATCCTGTCGGCCAGATAGGTGGAATATTTCAGGGGGGTCATCAGGTCCTCATCCCCACAGATGATAAGGGTGGGGGCTTTGATTTTTTGGATATCTTCCATGCGGTCAAAACTGCTGCAGGCCAGAAAGTCCCCATAGACGATTTCCCGGGGAGGGAACCCCCATTGCTTCTGCCACCGGCGGATCTGCACCAGGGGCGTCCCGGGGGAAAAGGCGTACTTGGACAGAAGAATCTGCAGTTTTTCTATATTCCCCTCCAGGCAGAACTCCAGAAAAAGGGGCGCCACCTTAAGGCGGGCTCCCGTGGATACAAGGACCAGGGCCTGAAGAACACCGGGATATTTCAGGGCGTATTCCATGGCAATGGCCCCCCCCAGGGAGTGGCCGCAGAGGATCAAGTTGGGCAGTTCCAGGGCGGCAGTAAAAGAGCGGACCACTTTCACGTAAGAGTTAACAGAGCGGCTTCCCCTGCCGCTGGAATTCCCATGGCCGGGCAGATCCAGGGCCAGCACCCGGTGACCTTCCGCCAATTCCCCAATAACCTTTTCCCACTGGCAGCTTGAACCCCCCGCCCCGTGAAGCAGGAGCAAGGTGCTTCCTCCGCACATATCCCCGCTATCTTCATAATAGAGCAGTTCATCGGCTACTTTTATCTTGGGCACTCCCGGCCCACCTCCCGTTAAAGAATACCTCAAGGATTATATTTATTAAAGCCCTACATTGGTTAGTTAAATTCTTCACAAATTTCATATTTCCTCCTGGCGGCGAAAAAAAAGATAGGCCCATAAAAAAAAGAGCCCGCAAGCTCTCCTAAAATATGGCACAGTTTTTTATTTCTTCACACCCCGCACCAGGAAGAAAACCCCCAATATGATTAACAGAACCGGCCAGTACTGGATGAGCAGATAACGGGGAAAGAAGTGCCTGGCAAAGAAATAAACCCCTGCCAGGATAAATATTAGTCCTATCAGCTTGTTTCCATCCGTTCTTTCCGGTTCCGGGTCCTTCTCCTGTACTTCCACGGGGCAGTCGCCCTCTTCTTCCGGGTATTCTAAAGGTTCAGTTTTTTTTTCGTAGCCCGAAGGTTTCTCGGGGATGATTACCCAGGCTATCAGATAAGCCAGAATCCCCGCCCCTCCGGCAAAGAATGCCAGGACCCAGAGAAGCCGGATAATAGTCACATCCACATCAAAATATTCCGCCAACCCCCCGCATACGCCCCCCAGCATCATCTGGCTGCGTGAGCGGTAAAGTTTTTTTGCCACAATCAACCCTCCCGTCATAAAAATATCTTCTCCATTAACACTCTAATATTATATATCATTTGACGGCAAATTTCCTCCTTTTTTAAGGAATATTAATGTTTTGCCGCATAAGGCGCTTTTCCGGAAACATACTATTTACAGATACTGTGCCTTCCGGGCGGCAGGGTTGGCCTGGAGAAATCAACGAACCGGCGGAGGTGAGGACATGGACACAAAGGATTTCCTCAAAAGAGCCCTTCTCAATGAACAGGAACAGGTAAGGGATTACCAGCGTTTCGCCGACAGCACCGAGGACGAGGAAGTGGCCCGGGTGTTTCGGGACTTTGCCGAAACGGAAGCCATGCAGGCGAGAAAGATCAAAGAACTCCTGGGGAAATATGACCGGGACTTCAATGCCTAGGGTGGGCCACCCGAGCCGGAAGGGGAAAATCCTTCCGGCTCATTTATTTTCTTGTTAATGCCAATTTAAACCCCGTCTCCAGATGGCGAATATGTAAACACATTAGACAATCAGTGGAAAACTTGTCAGAAAAAATTATAGAAATAGTTGCGGAAAACCAAATTCCTGGCATATAATAGGCCTTAGCAAAAAAATACCCTTGACGTACCAAAAACCGGGCTTTATAATTAAAGCATGCCCCCCTACCCCGGGGGGGTAGTGTGAGGGGATTTTCCCACCCTTATCTGCAGCCTGCATAAACGAGGTGAATACATTGAAAGATTCAAAAGAAGAACAACTGGAAAAGACTGTACTTCTGGTGGGAGGCATGAGCTGCGCCTCCTGCTCCCAGAGGTTGGAAAAAGCCCTGGCAAATGTACCGGGAGTTGAATCGGCCCGGGTAAATTTTGCCGCGGAAAAAGCGTACGTGGAATACAACCCCCGTAAGGTTCGTGTGGATGAACTTCTGGCCGCTGCCGCCGGAGAGGGGTACCCGGCGGAAATTGAAGACAAGAAAACTCTCTCCCTGTCCCTGCATATCACAGGCATGACCTGTGCTGCCTGTGCCAACCGGGTGGAGAAGAGCCTGAACCGGCTTTCAGGGGTGACGGAAGCAGCCGTCAACCTGGGCCTTGAAAAGGCTGTCGTCAAATACAACCCGGCATTAGCGGGGCCAAAGGATATTCTTAAGGCCGTGGCTGCCGCCGGGTATGAGGGCCGGCGGGAACCGGCCGGTTCCCGCCGGGAGGACCGTGAGACGGCAGAGGAGTCCATGGATAATGCCTTCAAGAAGATGGCCCTGGCAGCGGTTTTTGCCGGCATCATCATGGCATTGATGGTCATACACATGTTCATATGGAGAATTCCCGGGTACTTCCTCATAACCGTCATCCTGGCTTTCCCGGCCATCTTCATTGCGGGAGCTGATACCCACCGGGGTACCTGGAGAGCCCTGCGTCACGGGTCTGCCAGCATGGATACCCTGGTTACCCTGGGATCTCTGGTCCCATACCTTTTGAGCTTGTTGGGCTTTTTCTTCGTCATTACGACTTTTATTGAAATGGCCGCCACCATCATGGCCCTGCACCTGGTTGGCAGGTTTCTGGAAGCCAAAGCCAAGGGAAGGGCCTCCCAGGCCATTAAAAAGCTTGTGGCTCTGGAAGCAAAAAAAGCCCGGGTTCTGGTAAGCGGTGAGGAGAGGGAAATTCCCGTGGAAGATCTGCAGCCGGGGGATTTGATGCTGGTGAAGCCGGGAGAAAAAATTCCTACCGACGGTGTCGTTGTGGGAGGAGAGAGCAGTGTGGATGAGTCCATGGCCACAGGCGAGTCGCTGCCGGTGCAAAAGGCGGCGGGAAGCGAGGTCATAGGTTCCACCATCAACGGTGCAGGGGCCCTGCGGGTTAAGGCCAGCCGGGTAGGGAAGGATACTTTTTTGTCTCAGGTGATCAAGCTGGTGGAGGAGTGCCAGGGGTCCAAGGTACCCATCCAGGAGTTTGCCGACAAGGTCACAGGATTTTTTGTCCCCATAGTCATTGGCATTGCATTGGCATCCTTTGCTTCCTGGATGCTCTTCCCCGACTTCCATAGAGGAGTCCTGGAGTTTTTTAACTTACCCTGGAGCAATACCGACGTGCCCAATATTACCCTGGCTTTCCTGGCGGCCACGGCGGTTCTGGTCATTTCCTGCCCCTGCGCCCTGGGGCTGGCCACCCCCACCGCCCTCATGGTGGGCAGCGGTTTGGGGGCGGAGAGGGGTATTCTCATACGCAGCGGCGAAGCCATTCAAACCATGAAGGACGTGAAGGTCATAGCCTTTGACAAAACGGGCACCATCACCCGGGGCAAACCTGAAGTTACCGACATTCAGGCCTTTGCCGGTTTTACCGGGGAAGAAGCCCTTTATTTTGCCGGCAGTGTGGAGGCAGCATCGGAACACCCCCTGGGGGCGGCCATCGCCACAGCCGCCAGAGAGAAAGAAATAAAATTGTCCGACCCGGATAAATTTATTTCCGTCACCGGCAGGGGTGTGAAAGGGCTCATTGACGGCCGGCGGGTACTGGTGGGCAGCAGAAAGCTGCTGGAGGGAGAAGGCATCGAATTTCAGGCCTTTACCGACGCCCTGGAGGCTCTGGAGGAAGAGGGGAAAACAGCCATGTTTCTGGCAGTGGACGGGCAGGTGGCGGCCCTTATGGCGGTGGCCGATACCCTGAAAGAAGATTCCGCCCCGGCCATGGCGGAACTTAAGAAGTTGGGCATCAAGACGGCCATGATTACCGGGGACAACAAGAGGACGGCGGAGGCCATTGCCCGCAAGGCCGGGATCAGCCGGGTGCTGGCCGAAGTGCTGCCCGAAGGAAAAGTTGACGAGGTAATGAAGCTGCAGGAGGAATTAGGCCTGACAGCCATGGTGGGCGACGGCATAAACGATGCCCCTGCCCTGAAGCAGGCTAACGTGGGCATCGCCATGGGGACAGGTACCGATGTGGCCATTGAAGCGGCGGACATCACCCTCATAAAAGGGAACATGGCCGATGTTATTTCCGCCCTGAAGCTGTCCCGGGCCACCTTTAGAAAAATCAAGCAGAACTATTTCTGGGCGTGGTTTTACAACGCTGTGGCCATCCCGGCAGCCTTTCTGGGGCTCCTCCACCCTATGATCGGGGCCGCCGCCATGGCCGCCAGCTCCCTGAATGTGGTCTTGAACTCCCTGAGGCTGCGCCGGGCCAGCCTGGACCCCTCCTATAGGGCGGGTATAGGGGAGGGTAGAACCCCGGCCCGGGCCCCCCAGCCCGGTGGCTTCCCCTAAAAAGAAGTGCAAGACAATTAGGCCTCTACGTGAGGCCTAATTTCATTAAGGATCCTAATTTTCTCTCTCCCGGCCTTCGGGCAGGGTGGAGAAGCCCAAAAGCCGGTAGATGGGGTCATGGCCCATGGCCCCCGTGACTGCGGCATAGATGGCCACAAACCCCAGGGCGAAAGCCGCGGGGCCCCGGGCTGCCCCAAAAAACCAGAGTCCCAGGTAAATAAACCCGGCTACAAAGCGGATCAAGCGGTCCTCCCTGCCGATATTTTCCAGCAATGCAAAACCTCCCTTTCCCTTTTTATGTAGGTTTCCCGGGAGAGGGGGAATTAAACCGGTGAGAATTCAGCTGAATGAACAGGGCAGCCCCCAGGACCAGAAAAATGCCCACAACTTGCCATATAACCAGTTTTTCTTTAAATAAAAATGTTCCCCACAGGACGGCCATCACCACCTCGGAGGTGGCCACGATGCTGGCCTTGGCCGCCTCCACCTCTTTAAGGCCCCGGTTGTAAAACCCGTAGGCCAGCACAACGGTCAACAAGGAGAAGCCCAGGAGGTTTGCCAGCACAGGAAAGGAGAAAGGTATGGCAAGGTTTCGGGGGAGGGCCCATATACCCAAAAATAATGTGCCAAAGAGCATGGAATAAAAGACCACCGTCCAGTAATGATAGTCGGAGACAGCGGCTTTACGGCCGAAAACACTGTAACCGGCATAAGACAAAGCCGCCCCCAGGCCTGTCAGGATACCCAGAAGGTTAAAGCGGAAAGCGGGCCTATCGTAACCCTCCATAACCAAAAAAACGCCTGCCAGGGCCAGCAAAACACAGAAAACCTTCCGGCGGGTTAAGGGTTCTTTCAAGAAACCGTAGGCCAGCAGGGCGGCAAAAGCGGGAGCCGTATGCAGTAATACCGCAGCCCCCGTCACCGTGATATGATTGATGGTGGTAAGGTAGAAATAGTTAAATAGAGAGACGCCCATGAGGCCAAAGCTGAGAAAAAAGACTGCATCCCGGAAAGAAATGACAAGCAGGGGCCTGTGCCGCCAAATAAGGTATATAAAAAGGATCAAAGTACCCAGGCCGGTACGCCAAAAACCTGCTGCCAGCGGGGATATGCCGTGGGAAAAGAGGGCCCTGCTGAAAACCCCTGTGGTGCTCCATAAGGCTGCGGCTAAAAATATGAAAAGAAAACCTTTTTTAAACTTCATGCCATAACTCCTTTGGCCGGGAGCAGCTGCCTGTATAATTTTAACTATACCTGCCTGCGCATAATTTGCACCCCTTTCAGCAAAGCTAAAAGGGAAAAATTATAAGGAGGTGCCTTGTATGCGCGCAGACAAAAAGGACCGGATTTCCCGGGTTAAGTGTGTTGTGGACAGTTGCGAGTATAATGAAGAGGCCAGCTACTGCATAGCTTCCGAAATAGAAATTCAACCTCCCGATGCCGGGGATACGGAAGAGACGGATTGCGCCACCTTCAGCCCCCGGAATAATTTCTAGAACAGGGGTTAACGGATCAGAGTTATCAGGAGTTCCAGGGACACCATACTTAATTTCGCATTATGGAATTAAGTATGGTGTCCCTCTAATTTCGCATTGTGAAATTAAGTATGGTGTCCCTCTAATTAGAGGGTTTGGTGTTCTGTTCGGGTGATGATCTCGTTCTGGAGGGCCTCGCTCAGGTCGCAGAAGTAATCGCTGTAACCCGCTACGCGGACGATCAAGTCCCGGTATTTTTCGGGCTCCTGCTGGGCTGCCCTCAGGGTGGCGGCGTCTACCACGTTGAACTGGATGTGATGGGTGCCCATGCGGAAATAGGCGCGGATCAGGTGGGCCAGTTTCTGCAGCCCCTCTTCTCCCTCCAGAACCTGGGGGGTGAACTTCATGTTCAGGAGGGTCCCTCCCGTTTTCACATGGTCCATCTTGCCGGCGGACTTCAAGACGGCAGTGGGGCCTTTGCGGTCCGCCCCCTGCACCGGCGATATGCCCTCCGAAAGGGGTTCCCGGGCTTTGCGCCCGTCGGGGGTGGCTCCCATGACAGACCCGAAATAAACATGGCAGGTGGTGGGGAGCATATTGATCCGGTAGACGCCCCCCTTGGTGTTCTTTCTGCCGTCCACCGCCTGGAAAAAGGCCGTAAAGGCCCGGACCATGATGTCATCGGTATAGTCATCGTCGTTACCATACTTGGGCGTTTTGTTAAGAAAACTCCGGCGCAGGCTTTCCTCCCCGGCGAAGTTTTTCTCAAGGGCAGGAAGCAGTTCCTCAAAAGTCAGGGTGCCCTGGTCAAAAATGTGGTATTTAAGGGCTGCCAGGCTGTCGGTGATGCTGCCGATACCCACTCCCTGGATATAGTTGGTGTTGTACCGGGCCCCCCCGGCGTTGTAATCCAGGCCTTGGGCGATGCAGTCATCGATTAAGAGGGAAAGAAAGGGGGCCGGCATGTAAGAGGCGTACAGCTGTTCTATAATGCTGTTCCCCTTCATTTTGATATCGATAAAATGCCGCATCTGCCGCGTAAAGGCCTCAAAAAGCTGTTCAAAGTCCTGGAAATCCCGGGGGTCCCCCGTTTCCAGGCCGATTTTTTTACCGCTTGAGGGATCTACCCCGTTGTTCAGGGTAATTTCCAGTATTTTGGGTATGTTGAAATACCCCGTCAAGATATAGCTCTCTTTGCCGAAGGCCCCCGTCTCCACACAGCCGCTGGTCCCTCCCGACCGGGCATCCTCCACCCTCTTGCCCTGGAGGAGCATCTCCTGGACGACGGTGTCGGCGTTAAAAACCGAAGGCTGTCCCCAACCTTTCCGGATAATCCTACAGGCCCGCTTTAAAAAGCGGTCCGGGTTTTTATGGCTCAGCTGGATGTTGGAACTGGGCTGGAGGATCCGCATGTCGTCGATGACGTCCAAAAGCAGATAGGAGGCCTGGTTGATGCCGTCGGAGCCGTCGGGCTTTAAGCCGCCGACATTTATATTGGCAAAGTCGGTGTAGGTGCCGCTCTCCGCTGCCGTAACCCCCACCTTGGGAGGGGCGGGCTGGTTGTTGAACTTGACCCAGAAGCACTGCAGGAGTTCCTCGGCATCTTCATGGGTTAGACGGCCTTCTTCCAGGTCTTTTTTGTAAAAGGGGTAAATGTGCTGGTCCAGGCGTCCGGGGTTGAAGGCATCCCAGGTGTTGAGCTCCGTAATGACGCCTAGATGAACAAACCAGTAATACTGCAGGGCTTCCCATAAGTCCCGGGGGGGGTTGGCCGGCACATGGGAACAATTCTCAGCGATGCGCTGAAGCTCCTTCTTCCTTTCCGGGTCCTTCTCTTTCCCCGCCAGCCGCAGGGCCTCCCGGGCATAACGGCCCGCAAAGTCCATAAGGGCATCGGCGCAGATATCCATGGCTTTCAGCTGCTCCTGCTTATGGTAGGCCCGGGGGTCCTGGAGGAAATCCAGCTTTTTCAGGCTGCAGGCGATATCCTCTTTAAAATCCCGGAAGCCTTTCCGGTAAATTTTGTCGTCCAGGACAGTGTGGCCGGGGGCCCGCTGTTCCATGAACTCGGTAAATATGCCGGCCTCATAGGAATCCTTCCACTCCCGGGACATTTCGGCAAAAATTTTGTCCCGCATGGACTTGCCCCGCCAGAAGGGGATTATCTCCCGGGCATAGGTGTCCCGGTCGGCTAAACTCACCTTGAACCAGGTCTTATCCCTGCTGTTGAGGATGTCCAGATCCTCCAGGCTGTGGCAGCAGAGCTCCGGATAGGTGGAGGTGGCCTTGGGGCCGGGGCCCCGCTCCCCCACCAGGAGTTCTCCCTCCCCTATGTGGAAGGCTTTGTTTTCCAGCAGGTGCCGGAAAGCCAGGGCCCGGTAGACAGGGGCGGAGACGTTGGTGGCCGGGGTCCGGCGGTAAAAATCCGTCAGCAGCACCGCCCTCTCCGTTGAGAGGGTGGGCGGCAAATCAAGACTCAACTGGCGGAGCTTCGCAACTCTTTCCCTCATGGCTGGTTACCTCCTTTTATAACCTTCAGGCCAAACCCTTCCAGGGTTTCACCCAGGCGCCCCATGTCATCCCCCGACGGAGGCTCCAAATCCTCCAGGGGGTTGCTTTTACCCAGACGCCGGTATTTCTCAATACCAATTTTATGGTAAGGCAGGGGTTCTATGCCTTTAATATTGATTTGGGCAAGGAATTTCCCCAGGCCCTCTATGTTTTCCGGGCTGTCGGTGTATCCGGGTATTACGGGAAAGCGGACGATTACGTTTCCATGAATTCCCGTCAGGGCCTTAAGGTTCTCCAGAATGCCCCGGTTGGACACCCCCACAACTTCCCGGTGCCGCTCATCATTTATTATCTTGATATCAAAAAGAAAAAGGTCCACCTCCGGTGCGATACTCCTCAGGTAATCCCACGAACAATAACCCGAGGTGTCCAGGGCTGTGGAGATTTCCTGCTTCCTGCACTCCCTCAAAAGGCTCTTTAGAAAATCGGGCTGGGCCAGGGGTTCGCCGCCGGAGAAAGTGACCCCGCCCCCCGACTGGTCATAAAAAATAATGTCCTTTTCAACCTCTGCCATGACCTG